>JBIIAP010000019.1:0-18855 GCA_044239855.1 Sediminibacterium sp.
TAATATTTTCTGCGCGCAACAAACTATTATATCCAGCTAATAACTGTTGTATCATTTCAATTTGTTGTTTCAATAGCTGCATTTCTGCATAATAGTTTCTCACCTTATTCTCTATTACGCGCTTTTTAAGGTTTACTTCAAGTTTAGTTTCGGCTATTTTTAGTTGCGCTTTTTTGTATTCGCCCTTTCCTACACGCATTAATAGTGGAATTTTTAAATCAATCCCCCAATTGTAATTATTTTGCATAAAAGCAGCATTCATGCCATTTAACACATTATATCCTTTATTCAACAAATTTGCTTTTAAATTAATGGTGGGCAATAATCCCTGAAATTTTAGTTTCTTTTCAACTTCCAGTATTTTAAGTTTATACGCATAACTTTTTAGTATCGGCGATTCTGTATCTGCCTGGGTTAACAGTTGTGCCAACTCTTGGTCTCTCCATAAATAAAACTGTATGGTATCGGGAAGTGCATTGTCTGTTAAATCTAATGGGGCTGATTGTGCATCCCATAAAAAATTAGACAGTTCATATTTTGCAGTATTTAATTTTACCTGCGCATCTGTTTGTAGTATTTTAAATTGTTGCAGTTGTGTATATGCCTCTATGGTATCTGCCTCCGATCTTTCTCCATTTAAATATCCAATCTTTAATAGCCGAAATCTATTGTTCGCTACCTCTAAAAATTGTTGATACACTTTACTCAATTGATAGGCAGCTGTCCAGATCCAATATTGGTTATATGCGTCGAATATCAACTCATTATACTGTTGATTCCTTTCCTGTTCACTTAAGTTGATATAAAGTTTAGCTTGTTGTAATGCTGCTCTTCTTTTATCGATTAATAATCCCTTGGCTACCGGAAGTTCTACCCCTAAGTAAGCAGATTGACCTGAGGTAACCTGCGTGCTTAAAAATTGGCCGCCATTATTTTCTATGCCCGACTTAATATCCAATCCTGCAAGCTGTGTGGGGATTTTTATCTGTGGGTTATTATAGTAATAATAATTTTTTCCATCCAATGTTTTCTGGCTGCCATCAAACGTAAATGTTGGATCAAATTCGCCCATCGCAACTCTTCTGTCTTCCTTGGCTTTTTCAACTAAAATATTGGCCTGTTTAGCAATAGGATGATTTAATCGTATCATTTGTATGAATGATTCTGGATTTAGTACCTGTGCATTTATATGATGTACTCCAAATAATAAAATAAAAAACAGCCTATGTTTCATTATTACTTATTTCTTTTTTGCTTGATTATTGGTTGATTTAACCTGATAATATTCAGGTGGGAAGCCGTTTATGTTTCTCCATAATTCATACCCAATACTTACATTTTTCAACAATGCTATACCACTAGCTCCGCCACCTATTCTTAATTGAGCCGGCCATGGTTTTTCTTGTTTGTTTTCTACTGCCAGTATTCTAAATTTTCCGTTATCACTGGTTGATCTTTCTATTGCAGAGATTATACCGCTAAATGTACCGTACGATGCTGCCGGCCAACCAGAAAAAACAATTGCAGGATACCCGTCAAATATAAATCTGATTGGCTGCCCTATATTAATCAATGGCAAATCCATGGGATCTATATACAACTCCACTGCCAATTGGGCTTTTTCCGGCACAATTTCTACTAACATCTCACCTTCTTTTACCATTTCTCCTATACCGGCTTTTTTGGCTTTGGTAACTTGTCCGTTTTGCGGTGCGGTGATGTAATACAATTGATTTCTTATGTCATAATTGCTGTATAGATTCTCTAATTTAGATACATCTGCTGCACCGCTTGACATGTTAGACATAGAGCCATAGCGTTCGCCCTGTGCTTTTGCAATTTTATCGGCATACTCCTGAATGGTAAAGTTTATTTCTACTTTAATTGCTTGGAGCTCTTGCTTTGTTTGCAACAATTTATTTTCGGCACTCACTTTTTTTGCAATGGCATTCTGATAAGTTGCTTTTCTTCTTTCGAAGTCTATCAATGCAATTACCCCGCTATCAAGCATGGTTTTAGCAGATTCTATTTGTCGCTTAGCAATTTGCCATTCATTGTTTACAGCCACTACATCATTACTATCGCTTAATTGTTTAAGCAATAATTGCCGTGTTTTAATCTCTAATTGATTGAGTTTAAGCTCCCGGGCACTTTCCAGTGCGCCAATTTGCGCATTGGCGGTATTGGCTTTTTGTTCATAGGCCTCAATAGCCATTTGCTTGGCATTAATCTGCTGTTGCGTTCTTTCTAACAATTTTGGATCAAAGTATTCCGGCTTAACTTCACCTAGTTGTAAAATTGTATCTCCCTTCTTCACAAAATCTCCTTCTTTCACCTTCCATTTCATTACCCGCCCCGCAATTATTGTATTCAATTCTTGCGGACGCCCTTCCTGGTACAATGTGGTTACATTACCTTTTGCGCGGATGTTTTGCGTCCAGGGAAGAAATAAAATAACCAGTAATCCAATTAATATGCCCCACAACCATTTTTTAATGCGGTTATGTTTACTGATCTGGTAAATTGTTTTGAATGAATCGTAACTTGTTTGGTTTAATTCTTCTTCAATCTGTGTATTTATATAAGCATTACGCATGTGTTAAGATATTATTGGTGCAACTTCATTGTAAGTGCCTATTGCTTTGATGGTTCCATTTTTTAAGTAAATGATACAATCACTTTTTTGAGCTATCGCTTTATCGCTGGTAGTAAGTATTGTTGTATTGGTTTTATCCATAAAAATATAATCAATAATTTGAGCTTGATTGGTAAAACTGATATTGTTGGTGGGGTCTTCCAATAAGAGTAATCTTTTCTTTCCTATTAAAGCACGTAATAATAATATTGTCTGCTTAATTTCAGCTGCTACTATTTTCCCCATTGGATCTAAATGTGTATCAAAACCCTTTGGCTGTGAAGCGATAAAATTTTGTAAGCCGGAAAGTTTTATTAAATCATTCACATCTGTATGCTTGATGGCCGGATTTCCCATAGTAAGGTTTTCCCAAATTGTACCTTCAAATATTTCTTGTTGATTTAATAAGACGCCCGTTTGTGATCTAATAGAGTCTAGCGTATAATTTCCTATAGGCAAGTTTTCTATTAACACAGACCCATCAAAATTTTTGTATGCCCCGGTTAATATCCTTAATATACTCGATTTTCCCGATCCGGATTCTCCCATGATGCAAATTTTTTGACCGGGTTGTATGCTAAAACTAATATTTTGTAGCACTTTATTGGTATTGTAATAGCCAAAATTAACTTTCGAAAATGCTATAGATACCGCTTCTGTAATATCGGGTAATACTACACTTCCTTGCGTTTCGGTATCGCTTTCTGTTATCTTGCTTAATTTCTCCACCGATGTAAGTACATCATATACTTTATCTAATGTGCCGATTAATTTTTCTACAGAGGAAATAACCGAGAGAATAACAATGTCGGCTGCAATAAATTGTCCCACATTAATTTGTTGATCCACTAATAAAAATGCGCCAACCATTAACATAGCAGCAGTAATTACTAGTTTAAAACTAATCATACTCCAGTATTGGGTTAACAGCACATTAAAATAAGTAGTTCTTGCTAAAAGATATTTAGAGACTATTTTGTCTGTTTTTGCAACATTTAAAGAAGTGTCTTTAGCATATTTAAATGTTTTGACTAGTCTCGCTATTTCTTCTAACCATCCTGCTGTAGCATATTTTTGATTACTGGCTTCAATGCTTGCGTCAAAGCCGGCTGGCATGGTAAACTTTAAAATTAAAAACAACAAAAGCAAAAGTGTGAATCCAAATCCCACAAATATGGGATGATATAAGGAAAGTAAAAGTACCCCAAAAAGGATTTGCATAATTGCAGCAGGTACACCTAACAATATTTTTTCGATACCTTTTTGTAAGGAGGAAGTGTCAAAAAACCTGTTTACTAATTCCGGCAAATAATACCCATCGAGTTTTTCAATGTTTAGTTTAGGAATTCTATCTGCATATTCAAATGCATACCGGACAAATATCTTTTGTTGAATTTTTTCAGTTACTTGTATTTGACGAACTTGTAATAAACCATTTAATAGTACTGCTGCTAGTACTAATACAATTAACACCACAATACTGGCAGATATGGTTCCGGCCATTACAAATCCAATGATACTTTGAATGCCCAATGGCAATGCAAGTTGAACGAGACCTGCCAATACCGCAAATGCATAAATAGCGTATACATCTTTTTTATCTAACCGAAGTAGTTGCAATATTTTTCTTGCAGCTGATACCGGTGAAACAGCTTTGTTTTTTGCCATTTTATTGGTTTTGAAAATATTTAGCTTTTAGTATTATGTATAATTAGACTGCTGCTTTGATGAATGTAATGCAATAATTCACTTATTGAACTACACTCACCAAAGCATCATCCATTGTCAATTGTCAATTATCGCTTATCAATTGTTTTTTACAGGTCATCAAACTCATACAAGGGATCTAAATGATCTTCATGACTCATTTCACAAATTGGTTTTATTAAGCCATCTTCTAAATTATACACCCAGCCGTGTAAATAGGGTCTTTGTTCATTTTTCCAACACTTTTGGATGATGCTGGTTTTGGCTAAGTTTAATACTTGTTCCTGTACATTCAAATCAATTAATTTATTTAATCGATCTTCTTCTTTGGTTTGATAATCAATTTCATCTCTATGAATGCGATATACATCTTTAATGTTACGAATCCATTTATTGATAATGCCATAATTGTGTGAGCTCATTGCTGCTTTAACTCCACCGCAGTTGTAATGACCGCATACGATAATGTGTTTTACTTTTAAAAAGTTAACTGCATATTCTAAAACTGCTAATAAATTAATATCTGTATGCACCACCATATTGGCAATATTTCTGTGTACAAAAATCTCGCCCGGTTGGGTGCCGGTAATTCTATCCGCAGGTACTCTGCTATCGCTACAGCCTATCCATAAAAATTCTGGTGTTTGCACTTCAGATAGTCTTTTAAAAACATCGGGGTCGTTTTTAATGGCTTCTGCCGACCACTCTTTATTGTTTTTTAATAGTTGTTCGTAGCTTTTCATGTTGTTTTTTTTACGATTCAATTTCTTCTGTTTTTTTAATGTGTCGCTTTATTTTACTAAAGGAGTATTTGTTTTTTCTTGTCCCTTTTAACTATTGATTATTTAGTTGATTGATTGAACAAACTTTGATTGAATGGTTTAAGATGCAAAGGTCTTGCTATCTTAATCATCTTTCTGCTGAATCTTAATCAACTAATTGCTTATATAACTAGCAATTGGGAGGGGGCACATTAATGTCGTTGGCGGGATTGTGCGGGATGGTAACCGCATAATGCATATGTTCTGTAGAAGCCAAAAAGCTTATTACAGGATTCATAAAAGTTTTAGTAGGCAGGTATTCTGTTTTTTGAAAATCACCTTTGTCTTCCACATCGCTATCAAGACTTATATTATGCGCAATTTCTTCTGTGAATTGACAATTAAACAAAGCTTTGCCCATTTCCATTACTGGAAGCATTTGAATGGACATAACCAATATTAAAAAAAGGGTTAAAACTCGTTTTTGCATAATTTGAGCAAATATATACAGTCGGACTAAAAAAGGCATGTTAATCTTTATTAACATGCCTTTGAAGATTTTGTTGACAATATTGTAATGTTTTTTTATATATTCAGTCCACCACAGGCACTTAATACCTGACCAGTAATATAAGCGCTCATGTTACTGGCTAAGAATAAAGTGGCATCTGCTATTTCTTCTGCTTTTCCAAAGCGACCCAGTGGAATTTTTTGTAAGAACTGAGTTGCGCCTTCCCCATCTTGTAAATAATGCGTCATATCGGTCTCTATAAATCCTGGTGCAATGGCATTACATCTTATATTACGGGAGCCTAATTCAGCAGCAATGGACTTGGTAAATCCAATAATACCTGCTTTACTTGCGGCATAACTACTTTGTCCGGCATTACCCCTAATTCCGATGATGGAACTCATGTTAATAATGCTTCCGGCTTTTGCTTTCATCATAGGGCGTATAACCTGCTTGGTCATATTGAAAATACTTTTCAAGTTTACATCCATCACATCGTCCCATTGTTCTTCTGTCATGCGAAGCAATAAATTGTCTTTAGAAATGCCTGCATTGTTTACACATACATCTATTGCGCCAAACTCTTTCACCGTATCATTTACCAATGATTCGCAATCTGCAAATATTGCTGCATTGCTTTTTACTGCTTTGGCTTTTACGCCTAGTGCCTCTATTTGACTGGCTAATGCAGCTGCTTTTTCTGCACTGCTGTCGCTTACATAAGTAAATACAATATTGCTTCCATGTTCAGCTAATTTTAATGCTATTGCTGCTCCAATTCCGCGAGCCGCTCCTGTAACAATCGATACTTTTCCTGCTAGTAATTGCATGTGTTTATGTTTTGAATGTTTACTTTTTAATTTTTAATTTTATTCGGCAGAAATCATTGACAATATTTCATCAATATATTTTCTTTCATTGCATAAGCGAGGTACTTTATGTTGACCTCCCAGTTTGCCTTTCTGTTTGAGCCATTTATTAAAAGTGCCTTTTTCTAAGGCTCTAACAATTGGTGCGCTCAGCGCAATATCTTTATAACGTTTTGCTTCATAATCGCTGTTGAGCGACTTTAACGCTGCATCTAAATGATTTGCAAATGCTATGGTATTTACCGGAGTGGTTTCAAACTCTATCAGCCATTCATGTGCACCTTTATTGTTGTCGCCAAAGTAAACAGGCGCAGCTGAGTAATCATTTACTGATAGCCCGGTTTGTTCCACCGCCTTAGCAATTGCTTGATCGGCATTGTCGGATATAATTTCTTCTCCAAAGGCATTGATGTATTGTTTTATTCGACCACTTACTTTTATCTTAAACGGATAAGTAGAGGTAAACTGAATGGTATCTCCTATTAAATATCGCCACAATCCACCATTAGTAGTTATCACCAATGCATAGTTTTTACCTGTTTCTACTTTATCTAACCCTATAGTGGTTGGTTGTTCCTTACCATATTCTTCAATTGGCATAAATTCATAAAAAATGCCATTATCTACAAACAGCAACATGCCTTCTTCATCAGGCGTGTCTTGCGCAGCAAAAAAGCCTTCACTGGCATTGTACATTTCTAAATAGGAACATCCTTCACCAATAAGCTTTTTGAACTGTTCTTTATAAGGAACAAAAGATACCCCGCCATGAATATATAGTTCCAGATTTGGCCAAACCTCTTTTAAGGTTGATTTGCCGGTTATTTCCAGTATTCTTTTAATTAAAATTAATGTCCAGGTGGGCACGCCAGATATAGAGGTAACATCTTCCTCTATGGTACTTTGCGCCAGCATTTCAATTTTACTTTCCCATTCATCCATTAATGCTATAGACAATTCGGGAGTTCTGATCCAATTGGCCCAAATTGGCGTATTTTGAAGTAGTACTGCGCTTAAATCTCCGTATTGAACTTCTTCATTCACCTGACTGATTTGATGACTACCACCAATGACCAACCCTTTACCGGTTAATAAATCACTTTCTGTTCTACTACTGTAATAAAGCGTTAATACATCTTTGGCACTTTGAAAATGACAGTCTTCTAAACTCTCTTGAGAAATAGGAATAAACTTGCTTTTTTCATTGGTAGTGCCACTGCTTTTAGCAAACCAATTGATTGGCGTATTCCACAACACATTCTCTTCGCCATTCATCATCCGCTCTATATATGGCTTTAACTGTTCATATTCATGAATGGGAACAGCATTTTTAAACTGTCGAACTTTAAAAAGTTCATTAAAACCATACTTCCTTCCAATCTCGGTAAATTGTCCGTGGGTTACCAAATCCTGTAAGATTTCTCGCTGTGCTGAAATAGGGTCATTTACCCATTGCTCAATGCGCCAATTCCTCATACGGGCTAATCGTGATATGGCGGGACTGAACAATTTCATATTAGTTGGCAAAATACTAATTCTACTTCATATAATAAATACTAGCAATGATTATAAGCGATTTGAAGGATTATTTTTTATCTTTTTCGTTGGCCATATCCATGATCCAATCTTTTCGCTTCAATTCAAAGTTGGTCCCTAGATACAGTCGTCTTACCTGCTCGTCTTCTGCTAATTCTTCTGCAGTGCCATGCTTAAATATTTTACCTTCTATCAGTAAATAAGCTCTATCGCAAATAGACAAGGTTTCGTTTACGTTGTGATCGGTAATTAAAATACCGATATTTTTGTATTTCAACTGCGCAACAACCGATTGTATGTCCTCCACTGCAATAGGATCTACACCGGCAAAAGGTTCATCCAGTAATATAAATTTAGGATCTACTGCTAATGCCCGGGCTATTTCTGTTCGTCTTCTTTCACCTCCACTTAAACTATCTCCATTGTTACTTCTTACATGGTGTAGGTTAAATTCATCTAATAATGATTCTAACTTAGTTAATCTTTCGGCCTTGGTTAATTTGGTCATTTCCAGCACTGCCATTATATTGTCTTCTACACTTAATTTACGGAAAACACTTGCTTCTTGGGGTAAATAGCCAATTCCCATTTGAGCACGCTTATACATGGGCAGTTTGGTGATGTCCATGTCGTTTAAAAACACCGAGCCGGTATCTGGCTTGATCAGACCAACTACCATGTAAAAAGTAGTTGTTTTTCCGGCACCGTTTGGGCCTAATAATCCAACAATTTCACCTTGCTTTACCTCAACAGATACGTTGTTTACAACAGTTCTGCCTTTATAGCTCTTTACAAGTTCTTTTGTTTGTATGATTAAATTCACGGTAAATGCTTTCCGCAAAAGTAACATGGAATATTGAAAGGATTCATTAAAAAAGCTCATTTCTGCTTTTATTAGGTTTTTATAGCATCGTGTTTTTTATGAAAAATCACTGGTCTATTTGTATATTGCGCTTCTTTTCGGTATAATTTCAATAAATATTGGATGGCCTTTTAATCGGGCAAATACCAAAACCAACTTAACCTTTACATATAATATAAATTTCTTTTCTAATGAAAGTAACCGAACATATAAACCAGGCAAAAGATACATTGATTTCATTTGAAGTTTTACCTCCGCTAAAAGGAAAAACCATTCAAAATGTATTTGACCATTTAGACCCATTGATGGAGTTTAAGCCCTCTTGGATAAATGTTACCTACCATAGAAGTGAAACCGCCTTTAAGAAAAAAGTAGACGGAACATTCGACAAAGTAGAAGTTCGTAAGCGGCCAGGTACTGTGGGCATTTGTGCGGCTTTAATGAATCACTACAAAGTAGATACTGTTCCTCATTTTATTTGTGGTGGATTTAATAAAAGAGAAAGTGAAGATGCGTTGATTGATTTAAATTTTTTAGGGATCGATAATGTACTCGTTTTGCGTGGTGATGCTGCTAAAAATGAAGCCAGTTTTGAAGCAGAACCTAATGGACACCGATATGCCATTGATTTACAAAAACAAGTAGTACAATTAAATCATGGGATTTATTTAGATGATGATATTCAAAATGGAGGTAAAACTAATTTTTGCATAGGCACAGCAGGGTATCCCGAAAAACATTTTGAAGCCCCTAATTTAGAAATAGATCTGGGTAGATTAAAAGAAAAGGTGGATGCAGGTGCCGACTATATAATGACCCAAATGTTTTTTGATAATCAAAAGTTTTTTGAGTACGTAAAAGCTTGCAGAGATCTGGGCATTACTGTTCCGATTATTCCGGGATTAAAACCAATTACCAATAAAAAACAATTGTCTGTTCTTCCAAGAATATTTCATGTAGATATCCCTACCGATTTATCGAATGCAATCATGAAATGCAAAACAGATCAGGAGTGCGAACAAGTGGGCGCCGAATGGCTTATTCAACAAAGTAAAGAGCTGAAAGCATTTGGAGTTCCGGTACTACATTACTATACACTTGGCAAACCCAAAGTGATATGGAATGTTGCCAAATCGGTATTTTAATGGTTGTTCTGAACTAAGATCAAATATTTACTAGATAAAATCTGAAGAATACATTTTTGGTGGCTTGCCGTATTTTTTCTTGAAACACTGACAAAAGTAGGCAACCGAATTAAAGCCAAGTTTGTGTGATACTTCCTTTACCGTATTATTTCGTTGGCGTAACAACACTTCTGCCTTCTGTAATTTTATGCTAATTATATACTGCTTAGGGGTTACTTTGTATTTGTTTTTTACCAGTCTTTCTAATCGCGACACACTCACAGACAATTTTTGAGCAATATCCGGAATACTCATATTGCTGCTTTCAGCAAATTGATCAACAACGGCTTCAAAAGTATTGTCAGAGATTTTAGACTCTTCTGCAAAGTTGTTGATGTTACCGAATTTTTTATCAATTTCACTTTTTAAGCTTCTTTTATAAACTAAATCGGTAAGATTGCGGATTTTTAATACAAGTTCTTTTGATTTAAATGGTTTTACCAAATAATCATTCGCCCCTAATTCCAAGCCCTCCATTATCTTTTCTTCACTGCTTAACGCCGACATAATAATCACAGGCATTACGGCAGTCTCCAAATTGTTTTTAAACATCTTTAGTAATGTAAAGCCATCTAAAGGCTGGGGCAGCATCAGATCCAACAATACTATATCCGGAGTATTTTCGTTGATTTTAGCCATTGCCTCCTTACCATCACCGGCAGTGTCTACCTCGTATTCTCCTACAAGTATTTCTTCCAGTGAAAGTCTGAATATTTTAGAATCCTCAATAATAAGAATTCGGTATTTTTTTTTCATGTTCTTTTTTGTTTATTTTAATGGTTACACAGAATAAACCTGATAAACATTTAGGTTGATCTGCATACCCTGATGGAGGCTTATTTTATGTATATTTTGTACTTATTAAAAAATGTTTTTGGAATTAGTATATATATATGTTTTAAAAAATCGGGAGAATATAAACTAAATTTTAATTCAAAATTCAACCCTTCATGAAACTGCCACTTTAGTTTATAAAGAGGACGAATTTACACATAAGAGGCCGAAATAAGTATAATTCATGGATATTTTTATAAATATTTGATTAAAATGTTTTATTTATTACTCAATGTGCTTTCAATTGCCTTTAATAAATCAACCCTTTTAAAGGGCTTAAATAAATAGTCGGCTGCGCCAAGACTCATTCCGTTTTTTAAATCTGTATGTTGCGCTTTGGCGGTTAAAAAGATCAGTGGAATGTTAATGCCCTCTCCTCGTATGGTTTCCAAAAATTTAAATCCATCCATTACGGGCATCATAACATCACAAAGTATCAGGTCGGGTTTATATTCTGTGGTTTTTTGAATTCCTTCCGCCCCATTTACTGCAACTTCAGCCTTGTAGTCACACATTTCAAGAATGGTTTTTAGCGACTCTCTGATATCTCGTTCATCTTCTATCACCAGAATTTTACGACTCATTTACCTTTTGTTTTAATTTGATATGGAAACTTAATGGTAACTATTGTGCCTTCATTCAATCTACTTCTCAATAATTTAAAGCCGTTATGCTGCTCGGTAAAAAATACAATAGTCATAAAGCCCAAACCGGTTCCTTCAATATCACCTACATTACTCCCCCTTACAAATGGGCTATGAATTGCTTTTTGGTCTTCCGCACTAATGCCAATTCCCCTGTCTACTACAGTAATATACCAATGGTTTTCACTAAACCTAATTCGTAGTTTAGGAGCTACAGAAGATGTAGGGGAATATTTAAAGGCATTGTTTAACAAATTAATGATAATATGTCTTAACATAGACTCATCAAACAATATTTTTCTGCTTTTCCCTTTGTATTCAACCGTTACATTTCTACCGTCTTTCCATGGTAAGAACATTTCTTCAGACAGATTTTTTACTAATACTTTCACATCTAGCTCAATAAGATTGGCCATTATTTTGCCGGACTCTATTTTGCTAACCAATAAGAACTCATTCATCAGATGAGTCATTTTATCTACCTGGTCGGTTATACGTGTTAAATATGTTTTTTCAAATGCAAAGTCCTTGTCTAAAATCCGATCATATTTCATTTCCATTATTTCTACGCTCGATAAAATAATAGAAAGCGGAATGCGTAACTCGTGCGAAACCATGGTCATAAAATTGGTTTTCAATTCACTAAGTTTACGCTCTTTATTTGCTGCATTCAATAATTCTTGCTCTGCAGTTAATTGATCGGTAATATCTAAAAATAAAACTGCATAAAAATGTGCCGATGATGTTGGCTGGGTAAAGCGATTGATGTAATACCGGTACATTCGCTCTTCCTGATTAGCATGCACTAAACTAACGCTGGTATTGTAATGAACGTTCGTATGTAAGCCTTTAGTAAACAGTTCTAAATATTCTAAGAATTTTTCGCCGCCTTTTTTTATGTGTTCCGATATGTTATTACCTACAACATATCTTCTGGAGATGCCTGTTAATCTTCTCCACACCGGATTTAAGTACACTACATTGCCATGTCCATCTACAATAATAATAAGTTTTTCGATAGAGTCGATTAGGTCCATCAAATGTTTAAAGTTTTGATAGATTGCTTCCTCTCCTTTTCGAAGTTGGGTAATATCAAAGCCATAAGTTATTAGGTATTCTACCTTATCCGATTTGGAGATAATTGGAGTATATCGTCTTAAATAGTTGGTTTTTTTATTATCTGCATTCACTAAAACCTCTTCAAAATCAATCGTTTTTTTCTCTTTTACCGCTTCGTTAAATTTTTCTTTTCGTCTGATAGCAATAGCCGAATCCTTGTTAAACTTTTCTACATATTCAATGTCATCTTTTCCTATAATCCATTTATGGTCATCAAAATGTGCTAAACCCGCTTTATTAATAAATAAATATTTTTGTGAATTGTCCAGAATGGCGATGTCTTCCGGAATATTATTCATGATGTTTTCATAAAATTTCTGTTGCTGACCCAGCTCTAGTGTTTTTGAACTTGGTTGGCCACCCTTTTTGTACCTCCATAAATAAGAAACCAACTGTCCGTCTTTAAATTGGGGGTTAAAATCGCGGTGTAGAACACTGGCATCCTTTAAAATAACTTCATCATCGTATACCTTTTCTGCCTTTACAACGCACGACTCTACTCTTGAAAAAAAATACGGTGGATTGCTGATGATATTTAATGCCTCTTTGGCAAATACATAAGATTCTTTTCCTATCAGTTCAGATGGAGTATACGCAGATTTAAATAGATCACAGAATGGCTGATTTACGTATATTATTTCGTGTGATGTGGTTTCATATAAAATAGGATCTTCAATTGAATCCAATAAAAATGTTAACTCAGTTTGACTTAATGAATTCATGTAATACTATATTGTCAATTTTTTTAATTAAAATATTTAGCCAATATTTTCATGTATTATTAAATAAATATGCTTTTTCCACATTTTATATACCGAATATTGGGAAAACGAAATTAATTAATATTTTTTAATAATAGTTATTACTTTTTTAGTTTTACTGTTATTATATTATCGAATTGTTGCAAAGACAGCTGTTTCGCTATAATTCGCTTATCTGCATCGAGTAAATAAAGGGTTGGGGTTTTGTATATATCATATAATTGCCTAAAATTGGGCTTGCCGGCTCTTTCTTCTGCCTGCCTGTCTTCTTTAAGCTGATGTGCATGTATCCAAGTCTTTGAAAGATTTTTGTCTTTGATGAATTTTTTCCAAGCCGGCACTTCTTTTTCATTCACATTCACAGAGAATACCGACACCCCTAATGCCTTCCACTTTGCCTTATAGATGGAGTCGATCTGTGGAACTTCCTCCTTACAATGTCCGCAAGTTGGATCCCAAAAAGCTACCAGTGTAAACGATGATTTTGTGCTATATAACGATATGTTTTTACCGGCTGTATCCACTAAATTTAATGCCGGTGCAGGTAAGCCTAATTGATTGGCCATTAGGCTATAGGCTCTGTCTGTAATTGTTTTTCGTGAGGCTGGATTTAATAAAATGGTATCGCCTTTTGCATAATAGTTTTCAAATAAATACACAAAAACCCTATCCTGACCCATGTATTCCGGATTGATGTACTTATTGGTGAACTTTGTAAGTAAATAGGGATAGATTTCTGCTCCTGATCTGGCCGACAACAACATATAATTTACTTCTGCTATGATTGAATCGGGGTCGGGAGAAACATAATACTTAAAATACTCATCTAGTTTAGGTTCAAAAAAGGGCGTTCTAAGCAGTCTGTTATCATTAAATTCCACTTCATCCCAATAATGATCTTTTACAAATCGGTAAGGATACAATGAATCCGGTTTGCCATTTACTACCGGAATTGCGGGCGCTGTAGGCCTTTTCATGGTATTAAACAGTGTAGTTAATAAAGAAGTGGGGTGCTTTTTAATGATTTCTGCTCTGTAAGCCTCCATTTCTTTTTCTAGCTTGATCAGCTGTTCTCTATAACGGGTTGAATCATCTTTAGATTTAGCCGATTTATACTCACTTTCTAATTGCTGTCTGATTTTACCTTTGTCGGTAGATTCAACCGTGTACTGCTTAAATAACTCATTATCTAATGATCCGGTGGTAAAAGCTTTTTCTTTATTTGCCGTATCACCGGTAATGCTGAACTGTTGTTTGTCATCCATCAATACCTCAAACTGTAAAGTATAGTTGGGCGACACCACAAAATATATACCCCCCGTTAGTTTTTTATTGCCTTTAAACACCCCTTTACTATTTGCATCTAAGCGGGTAGAATCTACCAATGTCATTGATTTTCCGAAATAGCTGCCGATATATACGGTACAGTTTTTTAAAGGCTGCAATGTAATAGGTATATTGTACCCATCTGCAGCCGGCGCAGCTGGTTTTGCTATTGCAGACTTTTGTGCCTTCAACTGCATGAATGACGCTAAAACAAGTACATTGATCAATAAAAAACGCATAAACTTAAATTGTTCGATAAAAATAAGAAAAAAACGAGCTTACCTTTGTTAAAGTGAGAAAGCAGAAAAAAATAATTATACTAGAAAAAGTATTAGTACAAGATTACGCCGCCGAAGGCAAGTCGTTAGCCCGCGTAGACGGTAAAGTTGTTTTTATTGAAGGCGCCGTTCCCGGAGATGTAGTAGATGTTCAGCTGATAAAAAACAAATCGGACTGGGCGGAAGGCTATGCAGTAAAAACGCATGAATTCTCTGCCGACCGGGTGCAACCTTTTTGCGAACACTTTGGTGTATGTGGTGGATGCCAATGGCAAATGCTGCCCTACGAAAAACAACTGTTTTATAAAAACAAACAGGTTACCGATAATCTTACCCGTATTGCCAAAGTTGATTTGCCCCCGATTGCCCCCATCATTGGCGCCAGTTCAACTGAACAATACCGCAACAAAATGGAATACACTTTTGCTACCCGAAAGTACATTCCAACTGAAGAATTCAGGAGAATGAAAGCTGCAGGGGCAGACTTTAATAACCAGCCCGGGGCTGCAGGATTTCATGTAAGGGGGTTTTTCGACAAAGTAGTGGAGATTGATACCTGTCATTTACAACATGAACCCACCAATTATATCAGAAAAACCATTGCTGCCTTTGTTGTAGAAAATAATTTACCCTTTTATGATATTAAAAAACATACCGGGTGGATTCGCAACTTGCTGGTTAGAAACAGCACATTGGGTGAATTAATGGTGAATGTGGTGATTGCCTATGAAGATGAGGCAAACAGAATTGAACTATTGGATCTTTTACTGGAGCGGTTTCCGGAAATTACTACCCTCCTCTACACCATTAACAGTAAAAAGAATGATAGTTTATACGACCAAAACCCAATTACCTATTTTGGCAAAGGGTACATCATGGAAAAGCTGGAAGATTTGAGGTTTAAAATTAGCCCTAAGTCGTTTTTTCAAACAAATACCCTGCAAGCCGAAAAATTATATTCAATTACGCGTGAATTTGCCGAACTAAATGGCAGCCAACTTGTATATGATTTGTATTGTGGTACCGGCAGTATTGGTTTATTTGTTAGCAAATATGCTAAAAAGCTGATTGGAGTAGAGGTGGTGGCCGATGCTATTGAAGATGCAAAGGAAAATGCAGCTTTTAATAACGTTCAGCACGCTTCCTTTTTTGCGGGCGATGTAATTGATATTTGTGATGATGCCTTTTTTGCAGAACATGGTAAGCCGGATGTGATTATTACCGACCCACCCAGAGCTGGTATGCATGAAAAGTTAATAAAAAAACTGTTGGAAATAGCAGCTCCTACGGTAGTGTATGTTAGCTGTAACCCTGCCACGCAAGCGCGCGACCTTGGATTACTGAGTGAGAAATACACCGTTACTCGCATTCAGCCGGTAGATATGTTTCCACATACACTACATATTGAAAATATTGTACAATTGAAATTGACTCCATAACATGACCGAATTTAGACCAAGTAGATTTGAAATTTTGCCTACCGTTGTTAAGAACTTGCTGATAATCAATGGCTTGTTTTTTCTGGCGCAAAACACTTTGTCCGGACCGGCCGGATTGGTTGATTTAGAGGAAATTTTTGCCTTGCATGGCTGGCAAAGTCCACTTTTTAGACCCTGGCAATTGGTTACGCATCTTTTTTTACATGGCGATTTTGGACATATATTAGGAAACATGTTTGCGCTTTGGATGTTTGGTTCGATACTGGAAAACGTTTGGGGGTCAAAGCGTTTTCTAACCTTTTATATTATTTGTGGACTAGGTGCAGCATTTATTCATTTGGTTTTTTTGAGTTATGAGTTCATCCCGCTTACTACCGCTTATGAAGCTGTTTTAAAGTATGAAACAGTTGGTGGCGCTGCTTTAAATAATGCTATGATACAATTCATAGAACAACATCAAATCCAATTTGAGCAGCATCAACAAATTATTGCACAACTTCGTTTTCATCCGGATGATGTAGGATTAAGCAATAAACTATTATCCTATATATCTAATTACTATCAAGATAAATTAAACACAGCAACAGTTGGGGCAAGTGGGGCAATTTTCGGTGTTTTAGCCGCTTTCGTTTATTTATTTCCCAATACTTACATATACGTTTACTTTTTAGTTCCCGTTAAAGCTAAATGGATAGGGATACTTTATTTTTCTTATGAGTTGTTTTTTGCGCTAGATAACTCTGCCGGCGATAATGTTGCCAGATGGGCACATGTGGGTGGTGCTATTGTTGGTCTGTTAATTGTTATAACCTGGAACAAAAAAAACAAAAAAACATTTTATTAGTATGTATAGATCGCCCAAAAAGATTTTATTAGGACAAGACAATAACGCTTTGGTATTTTTATTTGCGATTAATGCGCTGGTATTTGTGTTGATCAACTTTGTTAAAATAGTGTATTATTTAACAGATATACCTTTAGAGTTGTTTTACAAACAAATACTTAACTGGTTTACCTTACCAGCCATACCAAAATTGTTTTTTAGCAGGCCATGGACTATCCTCAGTTTTATGTTTACGCACTATAGCTTTTGGCATTTACTTTCGAGTATGATGTGGCTGTGGGCTTTTGGTTTTATTTTACAAGACCTTGCAGGTAACAACAAATTGATTCCGGTTTACCTATATGGTGGACTCATTGGCGGCACTATTTTTTTACTCAGCAACAATCTTTTTCCGGGACTAGAAAAAAATATTTTAACGATCACCCCAATGCTTGGTAGCGGCACTGCAGTTATGGCCGTAGCCATTGCTACCACTACACTTGCACCCGGTTATAGGATTTTTCCGCAAATTAATGGAGGTATTCCATTGTGGGTGCTCACTATACTATTCGTTGCATTGAATTTTACCTCTTTTTCGGGGGGTAATTTAGGCGCTGCCGCTGCACATATAGGCGCTGCAGCAATTGGTTTTGTATATGTTAAACAACTTCAATCGGGCAAAGACTGGGGTAACTGGATGGTTCAATTGTTTTATTGGGTAGATGATTTATTTAGCCCTGAAAAAAAACATACTAACAAAAGTTCTGATAAACATTTTTATAGAGCTAGCCGCAAACCTTATGAAAAAATAGCCAACCAGTCTCAACAAAAATTGAATGATATTCTCGACAAGATTAATCAACAAGGCTTCAACGCATTAACCGATGATGAAAAGAATTATTTAAATCGTGCCGGTAATGACGAAGATCTTTAAAATTATTTCTTGTCATTAGTTAGCAAGAAATCGTTTTTGCTTAATTTTAATTATGGCAAAAAGTTGGCTTAGAAAAACCGGCAAAAAAACATTCATTTTATTTAATCTTTTTGTTGGGGTGCTTTTTTTAATTGCAGCGCTGTCACCATTTATTAGTCCGTCTAAATGGTGGCTCCACGGATTTTTAGCCTTATTAACGCCATTTATTATTTTAATACTGCTTTTGTTTATTTTAACCTGGTTAATCATTCGACCTTTATTTGCAATTATTCCCGCACTGTTTTTATTAATTGGTTTTAAGCAAGTAAAAGTTTTATTTGCCTGGAATAACACTGCTGATTTTGTGAAAATCAAACCTGATAATAACATTCGGGTGGTAGATTGGAACATTCACGGATTTAATGGCGTGGTATATGATGCGGATATTAGAAAAAAAGTACGGAATGAATTAGCCAATAGTATTCTTAAAAACAAACCCGATATCATCTGTTTACAGGAGTTCAATACGGCTAACAATGAAAACAATATTGAGCTTTTTACCCAAACACATCCTTTTTATTATTTTTCCAGAGATTATGCTGTAGGTAATGGGCACTATGAACTAGGCTGCATTATTTTCTCGAAATATAAAA
>JBIIAP010000171.1:0-5944 GCA_044239855.1 Sediminibacterium sp.
TTTTTACATTACCCAAATCGGCAACCGTAACTTCGGTATGCCAGTAAAAAAGACTATAAAAAGCAGCGCGTATTTTATCGGGCGCATCGGTATTGGTAAATTGAGGCCCCATACCACGAATATCGCCACAGCCCACAATTACCAAATCGGCAGTACTTACATCGGGTAATGCTGTTTCAAAAGCTAATATATGGCGGCCTAATTGCGACTCTTTAAATCCCTCATCATCAGAGAGCATAGCCATATTCACCGGTTCTAAAAAATCAATCAGCGTATCTAAAGACATTAAAGGGTATTTGTAAGAGAAATAACGCTATTTTGGTTGAAATATTGCAGCGGGAAAGGCAAAATTCAAAAGTGAAAATTTAAAAAGGAAAGACTTTTGACTTTTTAATTTTTAATTTTTAATTTTTAATTTAAAAATTTATACCCCATACCTCTTACAGAAAAAAAGTGGCGTGGGTGGCGACTATCTGCTTCAAAATACTTTCTGAAATTTAAAATAAAATTGTCGATGGTGCGGGTAGTAGGAAAAACATTATAGCCCCATACTACTTGCAATATTTTTTCGCGGGTTACTACTTCGCCCTTATTTTCTATTAATAGCTTTAAAAGGAGCACTTCTTTTTTACTGAGTTCCAGTTGTTCGCCCGAATACGTGGTGGCCACCAACGACTTAAAATTAATGGCACATTTACCAAAAACATAGGTTTCATCAATAGTATCTTTAACCTGCAAGCGTTTATTTTTATCGATCAGTTTTGCAACCCGCAACAGCAGTTCTTCTAAATTAAAGGGCTTGGTAAGATAATCGTCTGCCCCTTTTTTTAATCCCAGTACTTTATCGGCCGGAGCGCTTTTTGCACTCAACATTAAAATGGGTGTTTCATTGTTATGCACACGAATATTTTCTGTAATGCTTATTCCATCAATATCCGGGAGCATTATGTCCATAATAATCAAATCGAAATAAGCCGATTCAATTTGTTTCATTGCTTCTGTGCCATCCAATGCAGACGTTACTATATACCCCTCCATTTCTAGATTAAGCTTTAGGGCTTCATGCAAATGAAGCTCGTCTTCTACCAATAATATATTGGGCTTATTTTCTGTCATCTGGTGATTTAAATAATAAAGTAAAGTTACTACCGTGTGGCAAATGATCGGTTACCGTAATGGTTGCCTGATGGTAGTCGCAAATTTTTTTACAGAGATATAATCCCAAGCCGGAGCCTTGTGTTCTGCGCGTATTTTCGTCGCCTATCCTATAAAATTTTTCGAATATTTTTTTCTTTTCTTTTTCAGCAATACCATTCCCTTCATCAATTACTTCTACTTTCACAAAAGATGGCGTGTTGGATAATACCACACGAATTGGTTTTTCTTTAGGCGCATATTTAATGGCATTCCCTAATAAATTGCTTACCAATAATTGCAATAAAAAAGCATCTCCATTAATCGTAATATCCGGTGCTAATTGTTCAATAAAAATACTACCCGAATACCTGCTTTTAGATTCTGTAACCGCATTCACCAACAATTCTGTCATGTTTACGGCTTCCATAGAAGTGGCATATTTACCTGCATCTAATTGAGAAGCAAATAAAATATTATTGCATAAACTGTTTAATCTATCTGCCTCTTGTAAAGTATTGGAAATAAGTTTTTGCTGCTGCTCTTCTGCCAGTTTTCTTTTTTGCAGGGTTTGTAAATTTAACTGGGTAACCGCAATGGGTGTTTTCAATTCATGGGTAATAGCCATCATAAAATTCTGCTGTTGTTTGGCCAGATTTATTTGGCGGCGGGTTGCTCTAAAAACATATATAGCTCCAATAAGTATGAGTGCTAAAAAAGTGAGTCCCTCTCCTACGTATTGGGCTGTTTTACGAGAAGCTGCTAACTCAATTACCTTGATTTTGTTGCTATATTGAACATCGGTAATGTTTACTTCGCTTTTTTTAATAGCGGTGATTACTGCATTTTGTTTTTCTAAAGCAATATACCACCAGGCTAATGCAGCCAACATATACAACAACAGAAACCAGTAAACAAATATTACAACAGTAAGTTTCTGTGTTTTGTATCCCATTATTTTTGCGCTTTTTCTATACGAATACCGGCATTTAACATGGCGGTGAGTGGATCTTCCCGCATTAATTGTTTGAGTGTAAATGTGTAATTGCCAGATTTTAATTGAATAGGTGCTGCAGTAAGTTTAATTCGGTGGTCAAAAATATCATCCATACCAACCCCTAGCCAACCTTTTTTATTATCTGCTAATTGCAGATTAACTTTTTGTGTTTTGGCAGTATCCAGAGGGGCCTGGGTGGTTATTTCTAACCAAATGTTGTTATAACGGTAAGCATCTTCATGCCTTACCACTGCATAAATATTGTACAATGAAACAGTGTCTGTTATAGTAAACATAAAAGCAGGCTGCTCTTTACTATCCCATTCGTGAGAGGGGAAGAATGCGGTTTTTTCGTAGAAGCCTACGTTATCACATCCTACCAATAAAGCACACAATAAAACAGGTAACAGTAACTTTTTCAATTCCTTTATTTTAAACAAAGATAATTATTATTTTTTCTTGATTAAAGCACGTTTAATATCTGTTCTTTAGCCTTTTCCAGCTCATCTTTCATTAAAATTACGGCTTGCTGAATGGTAGAATCGTAAGCTTTAGAACCGGTGGTGTTTATTTCCCGGCCAAATTCCTGTAAAATAAACGACAGTTTCTTACCCTTGGCCGTTTCTTTTTCCGCTAAAATAGACCTGAAATAGTCGCAATGGTTGTTTAGTCGCACTTGCTCTTCACTAATGTCTATTTTTTCGATATAGTAAATCAACTCCTGCTCCAGTCTGTTTTGATCGTAATTTTCTTTGCCTACGTGCTCTTCCAATAACTTTTTAAGTCCTTCTTTTATTTTTGTCCGGCGCTGGGGTTCTAATTCGGTAATAATCTTTTGTTGCGCTTCTATATTAGCTAAGCGAAGTAATAAATCTTTTTCGAGTGATTTTCCTTCATCTTCTCTGTGTTTATTTAATTGCCCGATAGCCAGTTTAATTAAGCCGGCTACTTCCTTCCATTCTGCATCGGTTAACATTTCGGTAGAAGGCGTAATTACTTCGGGAAGTTTAAGAATGGTACTGAGTAAGTCTCCTTTTTCTAATTGTAGTTCATCTGCCAAATCAGCAACGGGCTGATAATAGGCTTTGGCCAATTCAGTATTAATAGATACGGGTTTATTGCTGCCATTGAGTTTTATGGCAATGTTACATTCCACGCTACCTCTTTGTAATCCTTCATTTAAAATATTACGAACTTCAAACTCAAATGGTTTTAATAATGAAGGGATGTTTAACCTTAAATCAAATTGTTTGCCATTGAGTGATTTCACTTCTACTAAAAAATTCTTTTCGCCTATCACTTGTTCTGCCCTGCCGTAACCTGTCATTGAATGTAACATACTGAATGTATTTCCGTAAAAGTAATGGAAGTAATGGAGAATTACTAAAAATCAATTCCCACCCATTTTCTTTTATTCTTTTCGTATTTATGGTAATCGAACTGATAAAGCTTACCGGGTCGGTGAGAAACATTTTGTTCCATTTCATTGGTGTCGATTAACAAATCCATGGAGGCGAATTTTTTACGGAAGTTGCGTCTGTCGAGCGTAATGCCCAGTATGGCTTCGTAAAGATTTTGGAGTTCTCTCAAAGAAAATTTATCGGGCAATAAATTAAATCCGAGTGGATGCTCTTGTATTTTTTTTTGCAACCAACTGTAGCACACGTTGACTATATTCTGGTGATCAAAAGCCATTTCAGTCAATGATTCCAGGCTAACCCACTCAATTTCATTATCATGAATATTTAAAGAATGATGCTGAATATTTAATAGAGAGCAATAAGCAATGGTAATGACTCTGCCTCCCGGATGACGAGTCGGACTGCCAAAAGCGCGTACCTGATCTAAGTACACATTTTCCATGCCGGTGCGTTGTTTTAAAATACGGTAAGCGGCATCATCTAACTCTTCATTGTCTTGCACAAAATCACCCAGTAAAGAAAATTTGCCTTTATATTGTTCCAAATCACTTTTAATGAGCAAGATTTTTAACTTGTTTTCTTCAAAACCAAAAATTACACAGTCTACCGTTAGGGGTACTTTAGGATAAGATTGAACAAGCGACTTTGCATCTTGTATTAATTGATTGGAATCTGTATCATCAACCTGCAAGTTCTTCATAAAATCATTGGGTATTACAAATGGGGGATTAATCCATATAATCAATCGACAAGATACAAACTTTAGGTTTTATCTTTATCATTTGAAGGAAGAAATATGTATACAAAAGAGCAGGTTAACCATTTACAAGAGAAAACCACCGAATTATTAAACAGCAGTACAGCCAACTTTTCTAAGGAGATTATACTGGATTTAAGAGCGGTTTTACGGTTCCATGAATATCGGTATTATGTGCTGAGTGAGCCCGTTTTGGCTGATTATGAATACGATCAGTTGTTTAGATTATTGGTGCAGTTAGAATCGGCTCATCCTGAATTAGTTACCCCCGATTCACCTACGCAGCGGGTGGGCAACAGCCTGAATCAAAGCTTTGTTACCGTGCCGCATCTGGTACCTATGTTGAGTTTAGATAACAGTTACAATGCAGAAGATTTAAAAGATTTTGACCGTAAAGCAAGGGAACTATCGGGTTTAAGCGAAATAGAATATTGTGTAGAACCAAAGTTTGATGGAGCCAGTATTTCCCTGATTTATGAAAATGATATGTTGGTAAGAGCCACTACAAGGGGCGATGGGGTGGAGGGCGAAGACATCACTCAAAATGTAAAACAAATCCGTTCTATTCCTTTATCGGCATCTTTTTCATCAAAAGGCATTCAACAAATAGAAATAAGGGGAGAAATTATATTGAGCAAGCAAGCTTTTGATGCATACAATAACAAACTGATTCAACAGGGTTTGGCGCCACTCGCCAATCCGCGCAATGCGGCTTCCGGAAGCTTAAGAATGAAAGATCCAAAAGAAGTGGCAGAAAGAAATTTAGATGCGTTCTTATACCATGTGAGTTATTTTATCTTGACAAACAATACGCAGCAGGATCTTACTACCCATTCGGGTTCGCTGAACCTGCTTTGGGAAATGGGTTTTCGTTCACCCAAAGAAGAAAAAGTGGTGGTGCAGGGCATAGAAGGCGTAATTAATTATTGCCTGGATTTTGAGGCAAAAAGAGACAACCTGCCTTATGAAATTGATGGCATGGTGGTAAAAGTAAACAGCGTGGAATTGCAGGAGAAACTAGGCATGACCTCTCACCATCCCCGATGGGCCATCGCCTTTAAGTTCAAAGCTCGTCAGGCTACCACCAAGTTAAACAATATAGAGTTTCAGGTGGGCAGAACCGGAGCAGTTACCCCTGTTGCTAAGCTTACACCGGTGTTTTTAGGCGGTGTTACAGTTTCGAGTATTTCGGTGCATAATGAAGAATATATTCAGCAAAAAGATTTAAGAATAGGCGATACCGTTTTAATTGAAAGAGCGGGAGATGTGATTCCGCAGATTGTGCAAGCCATACCAGCATTAAGAACAGGCGAAGAAAAAAATATTGTATTTCCAACGGCTTGTCCGGTTTGTGGCAGTGAATTATTTAAAGAAGAAGACGAAGCTGTATGGAGATGTATTAATATTGAATGTGAAGCACAGGTGGTAGAACGCATGATTCATTTTGTGAGTAAAGATGCCATGGACATCAAAAGTTTTGGAGAAGCCAATGTGCGCAAATTTTATGAATTGGGCTGGTTAAAAGACATTCCTAATATATATCATTTGCCATTCGATAAGATTGGGGCGATGGAGGGATTCGGAAAAAAATCGGTCGATAACCTGCAAGCAGCCATAGAAGCGAGTAAGCAGCAA
>JBIIAP010000173.1:0-5927 GCA_044239855.1 Sediminibacterium sp.
CAAGGTCCGGCAATCAGAAAAAATGAATCAGGGTTATATTGCTGTTTACTGAATAAATCTTGTAAAAAAAATGGTAGCATAAGTTTAAATTAAAAAGTAAAAATTCAAAAGACGAAATTCAAAATTAAAAATTCAAAAGGGTTTAACCATAGTCTAGTTCCTCTTTATCAATTCCCAAAATTAAACATTTTAATATTCATCATAAAATTAACTATCAGTCATTGCTTTTTTGTTTCTTTGCGCTTTAAATGATTGAATATGCCAACCAGAAAAGATAAAATATTAGTAATTGGTGCATCAGGACAAATAGGCGTAGAATTAACATTGGCATTGCGCAAGCAATACGGGAATAATAATGTAGTCGCTTCTGATTTAAGAGAAGAAAATCCATTGTTAAAAGGATCCGGACCTTATGTGAGTCTGGATGTGATGAATAAGGAAATGTTGCATGTACAGGTAATCCGACAAAATATTACTCAAATATATTTATTAGCTGCAATTTTATCTGCAACAGGGGAGAAGAACCCAAATCTTGCCTGGCACCTCAACATGCAGGGTTTGCTGAATGTATTGGATATTGCTCGGGAAGAGAAATTACACAAGGTTTATTGGCCAAGTAGTATCGCCGTATTTGGACCAACTTCTCCTAAACAAAACTGCCCGCAAAAAACCGTTATTGAGCCTACCACTGTTTACGGAATCAGCAAATATGCCGGAGAGTTTTGGTGTAATTATTACTACCAACGATTTGGTGTAGATGTAAGAAGTATTCGTTATCCCGGATTAATCAGCTATAAATCTGCCCCGGGTGGAGGTACTACAGACTATGCTGTTGAAATATATATAGAAGCCCTTGAAAACAAAAAGTACAATTGTTTTCTGGCAGAAGATACCTATTTGCCGATGATGTATATGCCCGATGCAATTAGAGCTACACTTGAATTAATGGATGCGCCGGCAGATCAAATTAGTGTAAGAACTTCATATAACGTTGCTGGTATGAGTTTCTCTCCCAAGGAAATTGCTGCAGAAATTCAAACACATATACCAGAGTTTTCTATAAAATACAAACCCGATTACCGACAAGCTATTGCTAACAGTTGGCCGGAAAGTATTGATGACAGTGTTGCAAAAAAAGATTGGGGCTGGAAGCCCCAATACGATTTGCCTAAAATGACGGCAGATATGTTAATCAACCTTAAGCCTTAAAATCTAATTCCTAATCCTAAATTAATCCCACGAATACCAGCCCAAGGGCCATCTGACATAATTTTAGCACCATTGCCATTCACTGTTGTGGTGAATTTAAATGGGGCTAGCTCTATTTCATTCAAATTATTTCTTAATGCATTTTGTTCATCGGTATTTAATGTAGTGGGAAAATTTAACTCTCCCTTACTTGTGCCATAATGGCCTCCTATAATTTGAAAATCAAGTACAATTTTTGTTGCGATATGAAATTGGTAGCCTATCATTAAACCTGGGCTGGTAGACTTTATTTTCCCACTCATTAGCGCTTCCTTGTTAATTGCAGCTGGTGTACCCTCATTCACAGTGTATTTAACAGGTAGCGAAATATCAAAAGTTGCAAATCGCACATATGGTGCAAAATAAAAACCTCTCATCTTTCTGAGCCCTAAATAAATTCTTGCTTCTGGGGTGATAGCTGTATTGCTAATTTGTAATTTAGAAAAATCAATATCATTACTACCCATTTGCTCTCTTATTAAATCCTGAAAAGGAATAGAAGTTTTAGGCATTGTTCTATAACTCAAAGAAAACGAAATATTTTTAAATATATGTCGCTCAAAAGTAAAATGGTAATTTTTTAAAGCCATTGAGCTTAAATTCCATTTAACAATATTTTTGCCACCAATTAAGCTCTGTGAGTGGGCAAAAAAAGGAATTAAAAATAGGACGACGAGTAATTTTTTCATTGCAATTTATTTTGGTTTGGGATTAACTATTAACTAAGTCTTGAATGGTTCGGTTTTCTAAAATTTTTAAGGTACTGTCTCTTACTTCGATCATTATTTTATTTAAACCACATTTCTTCTCATTACAATCTGCACATTTTTTATAAAAATTCAAACTAACGCAGGGTAGGAGTGCAATGGGCCCTTCAATCAATCGCATAATCATTGCTAATTGTATTTTATCCGGATCCAAGTTTAAAAAATAACCACCTCCTTTACCTTTTTTACTATTTAAAATACCCGCTTTTTTTAATTCCAATAAAATAGATTCGAGGAATTTAATGGGTATTTTTTTCTTTTCAGCAATACTAGCGATTAGTATAGGACCCTCTTTATGCTGCTCCGCCATGTAAGTAAGCGCTTTTAATGCATATTGAGTTTTTTTTGCCAGCATATTATTATAAGTTATGATTTATTTAATTAATATTATAATCCCAATACCTCTTTCATGCCAAAAATACCATTGTGTGTACATGCAAATTCTGCTGCCCTTACCGCACCACCGGCAAAGCCAATTCGGTTATGTGCGGTATGTATAATTTCAATATCATCAATAACTGATGAATATTTAACATGATGTGTGCCCGGCGCAGGGTCTTCTCGTTCAGATAAAATTGTTAAGGAGTTTTCATCATGCGCTGCTTCCCCATTGTTCCAGCCCTTTTTTCTGGTGATTCTTTCCAATACTTGTTCCGCTAATGTAATGGCAGTGCCACTTGGTGCATCTTTTTTTTGCGTATGATGTATCTCTTTCATATTAACATCATATTCAGCATATTGATTCATTAATTCAGCTAAATACTTATTTACTTCAAAAAATAAATTAACCCCAATACTATAATTACTCGCATAAACCAATGTGCCATGGTTTAATTCGCAAAATGCTTTTACCATTTCCCAATCACTTAACCATCCGGTAGATCCACTAACAACTGGTATGCCACATTCAATACATTTTTTGATATTGTTTGCAGCACTATGCGGTCCGGTAAACTCAATAGCAACATCGGCTTTCTGAATATTTGCTACAGTAAAGTCGTGCACGTTATTGATGTCTATTTTTAACACAATTTCATGCCCTTTTTCAACCGCAATAGATTCGATGGCCTTGCCCATCTTACCATAACCAATTAATGCAATTCTCATAAAAACTATAAATTATACAATAAAAATTTAAAAATAAATTAAAAAATAAAATTGCTCCCATGAGCGCTATTGAGATAAGTTAATCCTACTTAAAATACACCCCTTTGCCTGGCTATTTGCCAATATTTTTGGGTTTTCTAACTGGATCTTTTAAACCGATACTCATTGTTAAAACCGGACTTTTTGTAATTGGATTAATCTGGGGATGAATTTGCATACTCAAGTTGTCACTTACATTAAAATGCTTTAAATGCCCAAATACAGTAGCATCAACAACTTGAAGCCCCCACGCCAAAATAATCCAAAGTATGGAATAGTCCCTGTTTCTCCGAAACATATTCCTGTAATTCTGCAAAGAATAGATACTTAAATTAACCAGTTCGGGATCAATAGCGGCAATTGCACTGCTGTCGCCCAATTGTGCGTTATATCTGGCCTCATAGGCAAACTTGGTTTTTTTATAATAGTCGTTGTTATAAAAATAAGTAACAGCTGGTATGGCTATTACCCCCCAGGCAAGTGGTATTTTCCAATATTCTCTGTTATATGCCTGACCCCATCCCGGTATCATTGCCGAACGTCTGGTAGCTCTCTGCGGTATGTGTTTACTAAGCCACAATGAATCTTTTTGTTTTTTGGTCAATATGCTTGCTGGAGACAACAGTTGAGAAGCCGAAATTAATCCTACGCTGTCTTTTGATGTAGTTGCTTTTTCTGCAACTTGTGCATTTATCGAATAATTACTTACACCTAATAATAAAAAGAGTATGAATAATGTAATTAAATTATTGCGCATTAGCTCACCGTTACGTTCATTAAATCCAATATTTTATTCAATTCATCCAATGAAAAATATTCAATATTAATATTTCCGTATCCTTTTTTATTGTGGGTCATTTTAATTTTAGTGCCAAAATGTGCTGCCAATTGTTTTTCAACTTTTTGGTAAGCAGGCGGTAAATCTGATTTAGCCGGAGCCGAGGCTGATCCAGCTCCTTGTTTATCTGCTTTATAAAGTTTTCTTACCAATTCTTCAGTTTGGCGAACACTCAATTCTTTTTGTTGAATTTCTTTAAAAACAAATAATTGTTTGTCAACCGTGTCAATATTTACCAATGCTCTCGCATGCCCCATCGATAAACTATTGTTTCTAACTGCTGATAATATATCTGGAGGTAATTTCAACAAACGTATATAATTGGTTACACTACTTCTGTCTTTTCCCATTCGCTCCGCAACCTGTTCCTGCGTATAATTCAACTCCTCCATCATGCGCTTGTAATGCAAAGCCAATTCTATTGCATTTAAATCTTCCCGTTGTATGTTTTCTAATAAGGCTAATTCTAATAATTGCTGGTCATTGGCTTCTCTAACATAAGCCGGTACATCTTTTAACCCGGCTAACTTTGATGCCCTAAATCTTCTTTCACCTGCAATTAATTGATATTTTCCGGAAGCTAGTTTACTTACGGTTAGCGGTTGAATGATGTCGTGTAGCTTAATAGAAATGGATAGCTCCTGTAAAGCTTTTTCATCAAAATCTCGGCGTGGTTGTTTGGGATTTACCTGTATATCACTAATAGGAATTCTGCTGGTAGTGGTTACTTTATCTACCACTTCAGTTTTCAAAGATCCTTCATTTGTCTTTAAATCATCATTAATATTTTGTAAAAGGGAACGTAATCCCTTCCCAATCATTTCCTTGCCTTGCTTTGCTGAATTATTTTGCTTCGGTGTGCTCATATTTTACTCTATTATACGCTCTTCATTCGATATCTTAGTCATTCCGTTTTTCTGTAAAATCTCTTTGGTTAAATTAAGATAATTAACCGTCCCCTTACTTTCTGCGTCAAAAAGTATTACTGGTTTGCCAACACTTGGCGCTTCACTTAAACGGGTATTCCGATGAATAATGGTATCAAATACCATCTCATCAAAGTGTCTTCTGACTTCACTTACCACTTGATTACACAGTCTTAATCGTCCATCATACATGGTCATCAAGATCCCTTCTATTTGCAGCTCAGGGTTTAATCTGCTTTGTACAATTTTAATTGTATTTAATAATTTTCCTAATCCTTCCAAAGCAAAAAACTCACATTGTACAGGAATCATTACACTGTCAGACGCAACTAAAGAATTTACCGTAATTAATCCTAAGGAAGGGGAGCAGTCTATAATAATAAAATCATATTTGTCCTTTACCGGATCCAATATGTTTTTCATCACATTTTCTCTGTTAGGATAACTGATCATTTCTAATTCAGCACCTACCAAGTCAATATGTGAAGGCATAACATCCAGATTGGGAATGTCGCTTTTTAAAATAACTTCCGTTGCTGTAACATTATTTACCATGCAGTCATATAAACTATTGGTAATATTATGCAGGTCAAAACCAACTCCGGTAGTACTATTGGCCTGAGGGTCGGCATCCACCAATAATGTCTTAAATTCAAGAACCGCAAGGCTGGCTGCGACATTGATTGCAGTGGTAGTTTTTCCAACGCCTCCCTTCTGATTGGCTACTCCAATTACTCTTCCCATAATTTTAGTTGCTTTTTGCTTTTTTGAAAGCCTACAAAAATACATTATCGGTCACAGCTATCAAACAATATTTGATAAACTACCTGAATAATTCATGTTAAGTTTTCAACATTAGTCAACCGAAAGCCTATTTTTGCTGTTAATTTATATAGATTAATTTTTATATCTATATTTTTTAATACTGTTTTATGAAGAATACCGGTTTTTTTTGGATCATTGCTTTAGTTGTTTTTTTAGTGGATTATTATGTTTTTCAGG
>JBIIAP010000172.1:0-5927 GCA_044239855.1 Sediminibacterium sp.
TCACACCGTTCAACAGTTGCTAAAAGCCTACACTCTTTTTGATAAAGATGTTGAATATGTGGTATTAGATGGGGCTGTAAAGATTGTTGACGAACAAACCGGTCGTATTTTAGATGGTCGTCGTTATTCCGATGGATTACACCAGGCAATTGAGGCAAAAGAAAATGTGAAGATTGAAGCAGCCTCACAAACTTATGCAACCGTTACGCTGCAGAATTATTTTAGGATGTACCATAAATTGGCCGGTATGACCGGTACTGCCGAAACAGAAGCCGCAGAGTTATGGGATATTTACAAGTTAGATGTAGTTAGTATTCCTACGAATGTTATAGCAATTAGAATTGATGACCAGGATTTAGTATTTAAAACCAAGCGCGAAAAATTTGGCGCAGTCATCGATGAAATTGTAAAAATGCGCGAAGCTGGTCGCCCGGTATTGGTGGGTACTACCTCGGTAGAAGTGAGTGAATTGTTAAGTAGAATGCTTCGTCAGAAACAAATTCCGCATAATGTATTGAATGCAAAACAGCATGCTCGTGAAGCACAAATTGTTGCAGAAGCCGGATTGGCCGGGGCTGTAACCATTGCCACTAATATGGCGGGACGTGGTACCGATATTAAATTAGGGCCAGGTGTGAAGGATGCAGGTGGGTTGGCAATTTTAGGTACAGAACGTCATGAGTCGCGCCGGGTAGATCGTCAGTTACGTGGACGTGCCGGTCGTCAGGGTGATCCGGGTTCTTCTTTATTCTTTGTATCGCTAGAAGATGATTTGATGCGTATGTTTGGAAGTGAGCGTATTGCCAAAGTGATGGACTTTGCCGGTTACAAAGAAGGGGAAGTTATTCAGCACAGCATGATCACTAAATCTATTGAACGTGCACAACGCAAAGTAGAAGAAAATAACTTTGGTATCAGAAAGCGTTTGTTAGAGTATGATGATGTAATGAATAAACAACGTACAGTAATCTATACCAAAAGAAGCCATGCTTTATTTGGAGAACGATTGGCGATGGATTTAGACAATGCCATGTACGCAGTTGCAGAGGGATTGGTAACTGCTTACAAAGAAGATAATGATCATGAAGGTCTCAGGTTAGCTGCTATCGTTAATTTTGGAATTGATACCACCATTACTGCTGAAGAATTGAGTAAGCTGGCTGAAAATCAATTAGCAGAAAAACTATATACGCAAGCCATCACCAAATATGAAATGAAGAAACAGGACATGATGGTTAAATCACTTCCTGTATTCAAAAACATTAAGTTGCAACAAGGTTCCAACATCAACAATGTAATTGTTCCTTTTACTGATGGAAAAAGACAAATGCAGGTATTGGCTAATATGGAAAAGACATTGCAAACAAAGGGCGGAGAGCTGGTAAATTCATTAGAAAGATCTATTACACTTGGGTTTATTGATGATGCATGGAAAGAACACTTACGTTCTATGGACGACTTAAAACAAAGCGTTCAAACGGCTACTTACGAACAGAAAGATCCATTGGTGATATACAAGATGGAAGCATTTGATTTGTTTAGAAGAATGGATGAAGAAATCAATAGAGATATTGTTCAGTTTTTATGTCACGCTGCAATTCCTTTGGAAGAGGGAGATGAGTTGAAAGAGGGGCGTCAGCAGAAAACAGACATGAGTAAACTGAGTGCCAATAAGGATCAGATTGAAGCAGCAGGACAAGAATATGGCGCAAATGAAAATGATTATTTTGATCCAAGTCAAACCAAACAAGAGCCGGTTAAAGTTGGGCCTAAAATAGGAAGAAACGATCCTTGTCCGTGTGGAAGCGGCAAAAAGTATAAAGCTTGCCACGGCGCGGGGGGCAATGGATAATGGATAATGGGTAATTGATAATTGATAATTGATAATGGATAAACTAAACGCAACCATCGACCACACCATCTTAAAACCTACTACACTTGTAGCGGATATAGAGAAGTTGTGTAATGAAGCCATGCAATATCAATTTGCCGCTGTGTGTGTGCCGCCTAATTTTGTGAAAACAGCCAAAGCTCTTTTAGTAGGTTCACCTGTAAAAGTAGCTACTGTAATTGGCTTTCCTTTTGGATATGCTGCTGTTGAAGCCAAATTGGCTGAAATTATTTTGGCGATAGTAGATGGCGCAGATGAGTTAGATGTAGTGGCCAATATCAGCGCAATTAAAAACAACGACTGGCAATATCTGGCCAATGAACTCAATCATATTTTACCGGTTATTCGCAGTAAAGGGAAAGTGATAAAAGTAATTATTGAAAGTGGCATTTTAACTGAAGAGGAAATCATAAAATGTTGTGAACTATATGGGGTGGCTGGTATCGATTATTTAAAAACATCTACCGGTTATGCAGAAAAAGGCGCAACCATAGAGGCAGTTGAATTGTTTAAAAAACATTTGCCGGCTAATGTTCAGATAAAAGCTTCTGGCGGTATTCGAGATTATGCATTTGCAAAGGCGCTAGTAGATGCAGGCGCAACCCGCCTTGGTTGCAGTGCCGGCGTGGCTATCGTAACAGGCGCTCCCGATACTAAAGCTGGTGGTTATTAACGCCAGCATAACAGTGTCAATACCATAGGTAGCATACCTTTGAAGAAATATATTTATTATAATATGAACCGGACAAAATTTTTAGTAGGGTTCCTTTTGCTTTTTTTTAATGTAATGGGATCTGAAATATGGGCTAATGATTCTATTATCGTGATAAAAGATGCACGTTTAGAGGTGCTTTCCGTTAAGCAAGCCTATATCAACAAACGCACATCAATGATGACGAGCTCAGGTCTTTACAAAGGGTTCAGAATTCAATTGATCAGTACAGCTAGCCGGGATGCAGCTCAGCAAATGAAGACCGACATGATGAATAAGTATCCTGATCAAAAAATTTATATGCTATTTCAGTCGCCCAATTTTAAAGTTAGAATGGGCAACTTCTTAAAACGAAAAGATGCAGAAAGGTTTAGGATGCAATTGATTCGATATTTTCCTCAGGGTGTTTATATTGTGGAAGATGCCATTGAATATACGCCCAAAGACGATGATATTTTCTGATTCAAATAAGATTTCATGTTAACCGAAAAGATAAAACAATTAGCTAAGCAATACGCTCCTGAATTAATTCATGTTAGAAGGCATTTGCACGCTAATCCGGAATTAAGTTACCAGGAGTTTAAAACTGCGGAATACGTTAAAACTAAACTTACAGAATTAGGCATACCCTTCGAAAGTAAAGCAACTACAGGCGTGTTGGGCATCATTAAAGGGAAGAATCCGGATAGTAGGGTTTTTGCATTACGTGCAGACATGGATGCACTTCCCATTCTGGAAGAAAATGATGTGCCTTATCAATCACTCAATAAAGGGGTAATGCACGCTTGCGGTCATGATGTACATACTACTATTTTATTAGGCGCTGCAAGGATTTTGAATGAGCTTAAAGACGAGTGGGAGGGCACTATAAAATTAATTTTTCAGCCGGGTGAAGAAAAAAATCCGGGGGGAGCCAGTTATATGATTAAAGACGGGGTACTTGACAATCCAAAACCACAGGGTATTGTTGGTCTTCATGTTCATCCCGGGTTAAACATTGGACAACTCAGTTTCAAGAAAGGGCGGGTGATGGCCAGTGCCGATGAAATTTATATAACCATTAGCAGCAAAGGCGGGCATGCTGCTGCACCTCATTTAACTGCAGATACGGTATTGATCGCATCACATTTAATTGTTAGTCTGCAACAAATCATTTCCAGAAACAATAATCCTACCTCACCTTCTGTGTTGTCCATTTGTTCTATAGAAGGTGGACATACAACCAATGTGATACCCAGTGAAGTAAAACTAATGGGCACATTTAGAGCAATGGACGAAACATGGCGGTATAAAGCACATGATTTAATACGTAAACAGGCAAAAGGGCTTGTAGAAGGCATGGGTGCAGCATTAGATTTGCATATAGATGTGGGCTATCCTACGGTAGACAATGACCCCGCATTTACAGAGGTAGCATGGAAACTTGCCGACGAATATATGGGTAAAGAACATGTGGAGGAAACTGAAACACGCATGGGTGCGGAAGATTTTGGATATTATACGCAAGTTATTCCGGGATGCTTCTACCGTTTAGGGGTTAGAAATGAAGCTAAAGGCATAGTTCATCAGGTGCATACGCCTAAGTTTGATATAGATGAAAATGCCATTGAAATAGGCGTAGGAATGATGGCCTATTTAGGCGTGAATTTGCGGTAAATTCCTGTATTTCATGTTTGAACTAAACAAGGAGGAAACCACACGTCTAAGGACGCAAATTGCGTCCTTAGACGATGGAAGAGGTCAGTTTTAAAATAAGTGCTAATTTGCAGTCCTATGTCTAAACATAAAAACTTAAGAAGGGAGCAGGCGCTTGAATATCATGCGAACGGCCGTCCCGGTAAGATAGAAGTAATACCTACTAAAGAAGCTAAAACACAGCGTGATCTGTCTTTAGCCTATAGTCCGGGTGTTGCAGAACCCTGTAAGGAAATAAAAAACAATCCGGAAGATGTATATAAGTACACTGCTAAAGGAAATTTAGTAGGAGTAATTAGTAATGGTACAGCTGTATTAGGCTTAGGTGATATTGGCGCAGAAGCCAGCAAGCCCGTAATGGAGGGGAAAGCCGTATTGTTTAAAATATTTGCTGACATCGACGTATTCGATATTGAAATCAATGAAAAAGATCCGGTAAAGTTTGTTGAAATTGTAAAAGCCCTGGAACCCACTTTTGGCGGGATTAATTTAGAAGACATTAAAGCTCCGGAATGTTTTTACATCGAAGAAAAACTGAAAGAGCAAATGAAAATTCCTGTAATGCATGACGATCAGCATGGTACGGCCATCATCAGCAGTGCCGCTATGTTGAATGCATTGGAGTTACAAAAGAAAAAAATAGATAAAGTTAGATTTGTAGTAAATGGGGCAGGCGCCGCTGCAATGGCTTGCATTCAATTGTATGTTGCGTTGGGCGCCAAATACGAAAATTTCATCGTGTTCGATAAAGATGGGGTACTGCATGTGGGTAGAACAGATTTGGGCCCTATACGAGCAAAGTTTGCTGTTAAAAAAAGCAATTGGACGTTAGAGACTGCGATGAAAGATGCCGATTGTTTTTTAGGATTAAGTGTGGGCAATGTGGTAACACCCGAAATGGTGAAAAGCATGGCAAAAAACCCAATTGTATTTGCGATGGCCAATCCGGATCCGGAAATCACTTATGAAGATGCAACCAAAGTTCGAAAGGATGTGATTATGGCTACCGGTAGAACTGATTATCCCAATCAGGTAAACAATGTACTAGGCTTCCCTTATATATTCAGAGGAGCATTAGATGTGCGGGCAACACAAATTAATGAACCGATGAAATTGGCCGCGGTTAAAGCAATTGCAGATTTGGCCAAATCACCTGTGCCGGATATTGTAAATATGGCTTATAACCAAACCAATATGAGTTTTGGGCCGGAGTATATTATTCCTAAACCGCTTGATCCCAGATTACTTTCTAGTATTGCACCTGCAGTTGCAAAAGCTGCAATGGATAGTGGCGTTGCGCAAAAACAAATAACCAACTGGGATGCTTATAAAGTTGAATTAAATAAACGTTTAGGACTCGATAATCAATTAATTCGTGTAATAGGTACCAAAGCTAAAAAAGACCCAAAACGAGTGGTATTTGCTGAAGCCGACAACCTTAAAATCTTAAAAGCTGCCAGCATTGTGTATGATGACGGTATTGCTTATCCGATTTTACTGGGAGACCCCGAAAAAATTAATCGAATAGCGGAGCAAAATAATATTGACATTTCAGATTTGCCAATCATAGATCCACGTAGTGACGAAATGGAAGCTAAAAGGGAATTTTATGGTGAACTATTCTTCAAT
>JBIIAP010000174.1:0-5917 GCA_044239855.1 Sediminibacterium sp.
ACAGGTTATCAATAGGATAAATCCTATTAATTACAACTCATCTGGCATTGGAACTGTTTTATTGGTTGATTTAAAAACCGGCATGGGCGATGACCATTTTCTTAGTGAATCAGACAAGGAGGATTTTAATTCTTTCAATATTTCCGGAACATAATTGGAACGATCATTTAATTCTCCAATATCTTCTTTTAAATTATATAATTCAGATTGGCCATTTCGCATATTGTAAATTAACTTCCAATCGCCCTTACGGATTGCACTATGAAAGTTTATTCCCGGCCCATCAGTGGTGGTCCATTTAACCGGATAATGCCATATAAAAGTTCTTTCATTATTTATGGCTGGCTTCCGAATAACATCCACCATACTTTTTCCATCAATAGATTGTATCGTATTATATTTTTTAATTCCAGCCATTTCCATGATGGTAGGAAATAAATCGTCCACTATAACCGGCGCAGCTGTAACAGCACCTTTTTGGGCAATACCCGGCCATTTCACAATAAAAGGAATTCTAACGCCACCTTCATACACAGAGCCTTTTCCGGCTTTAAGTGGTAAATTTTGCGTATGGCTTTCTTTTGCTCTAATGCGCTTACCACTTAAACTAAATCCACCATTGTCACTCATAAATAGAATGATGGTATTTTGATCTACCTTTTTCTCTTTAAGATAATTCATTACATCTCCTAAACTTTTATCCATGCCTTCTACCAATGATGCATAATTTGCTTCAGCACTATCAAGTCCCATTTCGAGATAGCGTTTTACAAATCTACTATCTGCCTGAAGCGGAACATGCACGGCATAATGCGATAAATGAAGGAAAAAAGGCTGACCTTGTTGTATGGGAGCATCTAATGTTTTGAGTGCTTCTTTGGTTAATGCCTCCGTTAAAAACGTATTAGATCCATGATATTCCTGCAGATCCGATACTGCTTGTATTGTAGGCTTCATCGGTACATTACCATAATTTTCTTCTCCTAAATAACTTTGTGGATGCCCGGATGACTGACCGGAAATGTTTACCATAAACCCCAGGTTATAAGGATTTGAACCGGGCGTGCCACTCGATCCCCAATGTGCTTTACCAACATGCACGGTAAAATATCCGGAAGATTTTAACAAGGATGGAAAAGCGGTAGCATGAAAGGTAAATGGAATATCTGCAACATTACTTAATCCATTCATATTCCATTTTGCAGAACCCATCTGTTCATCCACATTGTCCGTATTATTGTTTTTAAAAGGAGATGTCCAGTTAATCACATGATGTTTTGCCGCACTTACACCGGTAAGCATACTTACCCTGCTAGGCGTACAAACAGGATTAGCATAGGCATTGGTAAACTTCATACCTTCTGCAGCAAGCTGCTCCATATTTGGTGTGCGGAATGTCTTATTCTGGTTGGTTTTGTTTGTCCAAAATGGTACAGAGGTATCTAGCCAACCCATATCATCAACAAGAAACACGATGATATTTGGTCGCTGCTTTACAATTTTTTGTGCCGACGTTGCATGTATTGATAGAAACAAAATTGCAACAACCACACCAATCATTTTGATCATATGCTTATTGATGCTAATAATGCGGTTTAAAATTCGACTCATAAAGTATTGTTTCATCCACTAATTTAAATATTAATTCTTTAAATTGTCGATCATTAATTTATTTACATGCACAAAATCACTTTCTTATTAATCTGTTTTTTAAGTCACTCCTTTATATATACGCAAGAAAGGCCCAATATCATTCATATTGTAGGAGATGATATCGGCTGGGATGACTATGCATCATTTGGTTCTACCTATTATAAAACGCCTCAAATAGATCGATTAGCAAGTGAAGGGGTGCGACTCACTAATTTCTATGCACCACATAGTACTTGCACGCCTAGTAGAGCTGCATTCATAACCGGTAGAGTAGCGCCAAGGGTAAATGATAGAACCGGATTGGGTGTATTGTTTCCAACAGCTACCAATGGTTTAGATAGCGCTAAAGAAATCACTTTCGTTAAAATATTACAACAACAGCATTATAAAACCGCACTGTTTGGAAAATGGCATTTAGGGCATCTAACAAAATTCTTACCTGTTGCACATGGGTTTGATGAATACCTTGGTATACCCTATCCCAATGATCATGGACCAGAACGTTTAGGGAATACCGGCTCAAGACAATATCCTCCTATTCCTTTAATACATAATACCGAAAAAATAAAAGACCTGAACAACAACGATCTTGCCGAAGTGCCGGCACTTTTTGTAAGAGAAGCCTGTAAATACATCGCCCAAAGAGTAAAAAACAAAGAGCCTTTTTATTTGCAATATTCAAATATTGAAACGCATACACCCTGGTTTGTACCTAAAGGATTTGATGGCGATAAAGCAGATGCTTATGCTGATGCAATTCAATATTTCGATCGATCTGTAGGAATTATTTTAGATCAGGTTAAACAATTGGGAATTGAAAACAATACGATTATTATTTTCCATGCAGATAATGGCCCACTGGTAGTTAGGTATGATGAGTTAGAAAATTGTTATGGTAAGTATGCAACTGTAGATACCGCTAAAAAACATGTGTTAAGAGATGGCAAATACCAGGATAAATTTGAAGGGGGTGAAAGAGTTGCTGCAATAGTAAAATGGCCGGGCAAAATACCTGCAGGTAAAACAATACAGGAAATGATTGCAGGCACAGACTGGTTTACCACCTTGCTACAATTAACCGGAAATACCATTCCTACCGATAGGGTAATAGATGGAAAAAACGTTATGCCATTATTAACAGGCGTTTCAACTGTACCGGTAAGGAATACGTATTACGCTTTTAGTCCTTTCGGAAATTTAGAAGGCATCCGTTACAATAATTGGAAATTAGTAATCATTAAAAACGCAAATAAAAACCAACCACTGCTGTTTAATCTTAAAACAGATCCGGGTGAATCAACAGACCTTTCTGTACAATACCCCAATATTGTAAAATCTTTATTGGCATTGGCACCGAAAGCATTAGATGCAATTAAAAATAATCATCCATTAAATGAAATGAATAATTTTGACTTTTAATTATTTGATCAGAATAGGGTTATTCAATTTATTTTCAAACGAAGACAAATAATTAAACCATGTTTCAGCAGAAGTGATTTCACCGGCTTTATTCCAGGCGGCTCCTTTATAATATATAAAAGGTGTATCAGGCTTATAGGAAACTATGTTTAATAAGTGACCTTTTTGCAGCAGCATTTTGTTATTGGTATGGGTAATTATACAACCTACGCCAATCGTACCATTTTTTTCTATTGTTGGTTCCCAGTAACCCAAAATACCTTTTTGTTCATTCATCAATAAAGCACCGGCAGATGCTCTTTTAGAAATACCCATTACTAATAAATTATTATTCGCATTATGGTATTGCATATCAACTTTTACTTTACTTAATTGACTACCTGCATCTATCGAAATAGTTTTAGACATGGTTACCATTTGTCCGTTTACATTCCATGCGTCGTAGTATACAATAAAACTACTTCTAAGTGGACCGTTGTCTAACACTTTCCATGTAGTATAGTTTTTAGGAAACCAAATCGAGTCGTTACTATAAGGAGCAACCTCACCGGCGCCTAAAGTAAAACCAACATGATAATAATCTAAACCATCCCCACGATCTTCATGATAGTTGCTGCTTTTATACCAATCGTTAATAATCATTTTGTGGGTACGTTTGCTCCAAACATCAGTGCCATATGCATTTTCTTTAGGCGTTAACTCTAGCGCTTTGCCATACATGCGATACGCAATTTTATCATTCTCCCAGGCAAAATCATCTTTTCTTTCTGGCACAAAACGACAAAAGGTTTTAGTTTCAAATAGTGGTCTTTTACCTTTACTTAATTGTAATACTATGGTTTCACTTGCTTTTAAATTTACTTCAACCAATAAATGCTGAATGTCGGTTTGTCCATTATACTCAAACTGGTAAACAATATTGCCCGATTGATTTTTTTGCTTAATCACTAATGCACTGGTATCAATTGCATTAAATCGACTTGTTATCATATTCCATGGAATAGATACTACTTCATTACGTCTATCTACATTCGATGGATTGTACAGGGTAATAGTAGATTGAGCCACTACATTAGTGGTAATAAAATTAGTCAATATAAACAGCAGCAATAACTGTTTCATAGATATTTAGGTTAATTGATCAAATAAAATGGAACTTATTTATATTTTCAATTGCAAATGAAAATTTATTATAAGGCACATTTTAGGCGATTAAAATAAAAAAATAAATGCGATGCTTAGCAACTAATAATCTACCGCATAGTCTTTTGCAAAAGGCTTTCCACTCCAGGCTTTCCGCTGTGTCCAGTCAGTAAATGGATCAGTCCAAAATGGATCAGTTGCTTTTAATCCTAAAGGCAAAAAGCCTAATGAAGTTAAATACATACTACCGGTATTAGAATAATAATCGGCAATATCAGCTTGTTGATTACCAACCAGCCCCAATGTTAGCCAACCCTCATCCGTAAATGTAGTAGGGATAAATACATTTTTAAACACGGCAGTTAAAGCACATCTCACCTGAGCGGGTTCAATTGGTGTGGGCAGGTTTCGGTCTAAAGCAAGTTTAGCTAATGGTTGAAATGCACCCACCCGATAAGTGGATGATCTGCCTACCACAATATAAGTCCCCTCCGGAGAAATATATCTCTCCTGAAAACTTGCATAACGCTGCATTCTTTTATAAGCAATATCGTATTCAGCTTTGTCAATTCTGCCTTTTAATACATTTACCCTAAGTACCTCTACCAGCATGGGGTGTATAACAAATCCATTGTAATGATCAAAATGAAATTTCTCTCCGTCTGAATACCATCCATCACCTACATACCATTTTTTTATTTTATGGATGGCATTATCTATTCTCTCTGCATCAAATGGCGCATCTATTAATAATAAAAAACACTCTATCATAGCTGCAAACAACATCCAATTATTATTAAACGGTACAATTTGCCTGATTTGTGTGAACTCTTTTATATAGTTGGCTTTGGTTTGTTCACTTAACGGCTCCCATAAGGCTTTTGGTGCACTTAATAATGCTTGTGCTATAAATGCAGCATCCACCAATGGTTGCCTGATTTTGGTGGAGCCCCAATATAAATAATCCGGACTATTAGGATCCACCGAATTGGCTAAACTTTGCAAAGTCTGTTCGTGTAATCTTTTATGCGTTTCCTTTTCTTTAATGGGTGATGCAGCTAAATCCTCTGCAGTTAAAGCTAAGAAAGGCGCCAAACCTGAAATAAGCCTCCCAAATCCTTCCATATAAGCCACCTGATTGCTTTGCTGATTCCAGGTAGGACTGTATGCCACTTTCATCTTTAATCTCAGTTCGCCCTTACTCATATTACTTAAAATAGGGGAAGCTATTTTATCTAATAAGGCAACCCAATAGGCTCTGTCTTTTGCACCGGAATTAGAGGTAGATATATGCATATCATTCACCCCGGCAATTGCTTGGTGCGCAGGTATTATTCCTATAGTACTTAATAAGGACGACCACTTTATAAAATGTCTTCTTTGCACGATTATTTTTTTAGTTGAGTTATAGCAGATTCAATTATTTATTTAAGTACCAATCCTTATACCTTTTTAAAGCCTCTAAAAAATAATAATCTGCATAAATTAATGGAACATCAATTTCAGAATTTAATGTAAGTGCACCTACACAATGTTTAATTAAAAAACCACCATTCTCCCCTAATTTAGATCGATATGCTGGGCTAGATAAGGATTCGAGCATTTGAACACCTGCGGCTATATATTTTTCTTTTTCTTTTCCAGTTGCATATTGCGCTAATTCCATCAATGCAGATGCAGTAATTGCTCCGGCAGAGGCATC
>JBIIAP010000175.1:0-5904 GCA_044239855.1 Sediminibacterium sp.
ATGGGATTGAGTAATTTACAATGGCCATCACTCGTTGCAACCATTTGTTTTATGATTGGTGGATTTTTTATGGCAAACATTATTTTACCTTGGATTTTATCCTTATAAACTTTTAAAAATGAATAAAGAAAAAGTACAAAATATAGATAGTAATACTGCATGTGTAAATGAATCAGTAGCACAACATCCAATGTGGTACAATATAAAGTATGTAATAGTAGGCATCATTTTTGGGATTGTATTTGTTAAAGCAGAAATTATCTCATGGTTTCGCATCCAAGAAATGTTTCGCTTACAAAGCTTTCATATGTTTGGCGTGATTGGAACAGCAGTTGTAGTTGGCGCTATCTCCGTGTTTTTAATCAAGAAATTAAAAATCAAAACCATTCATGGAGAGGAAATTAAAATTGCCGATAAAGAGTTCAATAAAGGTCAAATTTATGGTGGATTGTTATTCGGATTTGGCTGGGCATTAACTGGGGCTTGCCCTGGCCCTTTATTTGCTCATGTTGGAGCTGGATTCTATGCAGTTTTAGTGGTAATCTTCAGTGCAATTGCAGGCACATGGACTTACGGATATTTTAAAGACAAGCTACCTCACTAGTAGCTTGCCTTTATTGATAATCAATGAAGTTTATTAATGAAACCCTTTGTTATTTATGCTATTGAAAGCATGAAAAAAAGTTGTAAAAAACAGACCAATTTGTAGGATGAAATAAAATTGCATTTTTAATTATATTTTGAAAAACCCTTTACAACTCGGACTAAAAGAAAACTGGAAACAATTTGCCATTTTGGTAATAGTGAATGCTTTTGTTGGCGGCATGATTGGTATGGAAAGAAGTATTTTTCCACAGTTCGCAAAATTAGAATTTGGAGTTGTTTCCAAAACAGCCATACTTTCATTTATAACAGCGTTTGGGATTACCAAAGCAATTGCGAACTATTTTACAGGCAAACTTGCAAATAAATATGGACGAAAAAAATTATTATTGCTTGGTTGGCTGATTGCTATTCCAATTCCATTTATACTTATTCATGCTCCAAATTGGAATTGGGTAATTTTTGCCAATGTATTTTTGGGCATAAGTCAGGGTCTTACTTGGAGTAGTACAGTAGTTATGAAAATTGACCTTGTTGGTGAAAAGAATCGTGGCTTTGCAATGGGGTTAAATGAATTCGCTGGTTATTTTTCGGTAGGGGTTGTTGCTTTCTTAACAGGATATGTTGCGAACACTTACGGCATAACCCCTTATCCATTTTATATTGGTATTTTTATTTCCATTGCCGGGTTTATTTTAACAGCAGTATGGGTAAAAGACACAAGGGTATTTGCACAAAAGGAAAGCGCAATGTGCAATACACCCCAACTTGGCAATGTGTTTTTAGAAACAACATGTAGCAATAAAACCTTAAGCTCAGTAACACAGGCAGGCTTAATCAACAATTTGAATGATGGAATGATTTGGGGGTTACTGCCAATTTTATTATTATCACTCAATTTTAATAATGGGCAAATTGGCGTTATAACGGCAATATATCCAGCAGTTTGGGGTATAGGTCAACTTTTTACAGGAAAAATGTCCGATCATTTTGCAAAAAAGAAGATGCTTTTTTGGGGAATGTTATTACAGGGAGTAGCAATTTTATTTATTCCTGTTACAAGTCAATTTTATGGGTTAGTTTTTATTTCTGCTGTATTAGGCTTAGGGACGGCTTTAGTTTACCCTACATTTCTATCAACTATTGCGTATGCTACAAGTCCTAAGCAAAGAGCAGAAAGTATTGGCACTTTTAGACTTTGGAGAGATTTAGGTTATGCATTTGGAGCAATTATTTCAGGAATTACAGCCGACTTTTTGGGTATTGAATATGCCATTTTACTGATTGGTGGACTAACAATTATATCGGCTCTCATAATCAAATTCCGAATGCCTGCGCAAATAAAATAATACATTTGTATCCTGCATACTTTATCCGGATTTTTTATTTTTTGATCCAATCAAATGAATTGCGATTCATTATAATCCAGCTATTGTTTTCCATTTTCTTTAAAAGGCGACTGATAACTTCTCGTGATGTATTTAGGTCATTGGCTATTTCTTGATGGGTTAAGTTTACCGTTTTGCCAAACTGCTTAACATGCTTTTTAATATAGAACTCCAAACGTTCATCCATGTTTTTAAATGCGGTTTCATGAATGGTTTTAAGAAGTTCTTCATAACGACTTCGATATGTTCTGATAACGAAATAATGCCAACTCTTAAATTCATTTAACCACTTGTCCATAAACTCAATAGGAATTGCCAAGTATTCAATGTCGGTAACTGCTTTAGCCATTACTTGACTCTGTTCGTGATGATAATTACAAACTAAAGAAACTGCACAGGCTTCTCCTGGATTTAAATGGTACATGAAGAACTCTCCACCATCTTCCGATTCTTGATATAATTTTACTGTGCCATTTACTACCAACATTGATGATTTAATATACTGACCCGTTTTTAATAAAACTGTTCCAGCGTCAGCTTTTCTAAAGTCTGCTTCTTTTAAAATCGCATCATATAAACCTTCTTCCCAATTTGGAAATATTTTCTTGAGTACTTCTTTTGATAACATATATATACTTTGTAATTCAGTAGTAAATATAGTTTAATTGGTGGAATGTGATAATGTCAAACTATTAATGGAAGCATTCCTGTACAGTTTATTTTTTTGCTGAATGGTGCGATCCTTTTAAGCGTCATTGTAACTATTTTAAAAGTATCATCCGGTCTTTGAATTAACAGTAGAGAAACTCCAAGAGTGAATAGTGTGTTCTCCCTAAACTATCGTGGAGCAAGGGTTTCGAAATAAAATGAGAAAGGCTACCTCGTTGGAAGTAGCCTTGATGCTCGTTTCGTAGCCGGTACGGGAATCGAACCCGTCTTTGCCCCGTGAAAGGGGGCTGTCCTAGCCGATAGACGAACCGGCCATCTTTTGAAGACGCTTTTGTGTCAATCGGGATGCAAAAATAAGGGTGAATACTAATTCAGCCAAACTTTTTTTTGACTTTATTATAGAATATTTAAATTTTCTCTCAAGAAACTTTAAATTTGCGAAGCAAACAAGGAATTTATCATTTAAAACAGCATTCAATGAGTACAGTTAAAGTTGCCATCAATGGTTTTGGCAGAATCGGTAGACTAGTTTTCCGCCAAATTTATAATATGAAAGGAATTGATGTAGTAGCTATCAATGACCTTACCAGTCCTAAAGTATTAGCACACTTATTGAAATATGATAGTGCTCAAGGTCGCTTCGATGCTACAGTAACTTCTACTGATGATGCAATAATTGTAAACGGAGAAACTGTAAAAATTTATGCTCAAAGAGATCCCGCTCAAATTCCATGGGGTGCTCACCATGTTGATGTAGTGATTGAATCAACCGGATTTTTCACCGATAAAGAAAAAGCAGAAGCGCATATTGCAGCTGGCGCTAAGCGTGTAGTGATTTCTGCACCTGCTACCGGCGATCTAAAAACCGTTGTATTTAATGTTAACCACAATATATTAGATGGTTCTGAAACAATTATTTCTTGTGCTTCTTGTACAACCAATTGTTTAGCACCTATGGCTAAAGTATTAAATGATAAGTATGGTATAATCACTGGTATCATGACTACCATTCATGCGTATACCAACGACCAAAATACATTAGATGCTCCACACCCTAAAGGCGATTTAAGAAGAGCTAGAGCTGCTGCCGCTAATATTGTACCTAACAGTACTGGTGCTGCAAAAGCTATTGGACTAGTGCTTCCTGAATTAAAAGGCAAGTTAGATGGTAGCGCTCAACGTGTTCCTACCATTACCGGTTCATTAACTGAATTAACGTCTATTTTAAGTACAAAAGTTACTGCAGAAGAAATAAATGCAGCTATGAAAGCTGCCAGCAATGAAAGCTTTGGTTATACCGAAGATGAAATTGTTAGCAGCGATATCATTGGCATTAATTTCGGATCTTTATTTGATGGCACACAAACTAAAGTAATGACTATGGGTGACACCCAAATGGTTAAAACTGTGAGTTGGTATGACAACGAAATGAGCTATGTAAGCCAATTAGTAAGAACAGTCAATTATTTCGCAGGTTTAATCAGCAAATAATTAAAATCAATATCATCAACAAAATGCCGGTTTATTTGCCGGCATTTTTGTTGGGATTTTTCGCTAAATTACTTATCAATAAAAAATATAATAATGAGCTTATTTGCAGAAAATAATTTTAAAGGACAGAAAGCCCTAATTCGTGTAGATTTTAATGTGCCATTAGATAAACAAACCTACGCCATTGGTGATGATAACAGAATGAGAGCTGCCATCCCAACAATTGTAAAAATTTTAAAAGATGGCGGTAGTGTTATTTTGATGAGCCATTTGGGCCGTCCGAAAGAAGGGCCTGAAACCAAAAGCTCATTAATTCACATCGTAGGTCACTTGCAGCAACTTATCTCCAAAGCTATGGGAGTGGAAACCGCTGTTCAATTTGCAGATGATTGTATTGGAGATGATGCTGTAAACAAATCGGCTGCTTTGCAATCCGGTGAAGTGTTATTGTTAGAGAATCTTCGTTTTTATAAAGAAGAAGAAAAAGGCGATGCTACTTTTGCCCAAAAATTAAGCCAATTAGGCAACGTTTATGTTAACGATGCTTTTGGTACTGCTCATAGAGCCCATGCCTCTACCGCTGTAATTGCTCAATTCTTCGAAAAAGGTAAAAAAATGTTTGGCCTGTTAATGGAAGGTGAAGTAAAAGCTGCTGAAAATGTATTACACAAGGCCGAAAAGCCATTTACAGCTATAATTGGCGGCGCCAAAGTGAGCGATAAAATTTTAATTATCGAAAACTTATTGGAAAGAGCTACCGATATCATCATTGGTGGAGGTATGGCATATACTTTCATGAAAGCGCAAGGCGGACAAATAGGAAAAAGTCTTTGTGAAGAGGATCGTTTAGGCACCGCACTAGAGATCTTGAAGAAAGCTGCTGAAAAAGGCGTTCATATACATTTGCCGGCAGATAGCATTGTGGCCGATAATTTTGCTGCCGATGCAAATACCGATACGGCATCTTCTAACTCCATACCAGATGGTTGGATGGGATTAGATGTTGGCCCTGATGCGTGCGAACAATTTAAAAACGTAATCCTGCGTTCTAAAACCATTTTATGGAATGGCCCGATGGGCGTATTTGAAATGGAGAAGTTTCAAAACGGTACCAAAACAATAGCCATTGCGGTTGCTGAAGCTACTGCAAAAGGTGCATTTAGTTTAGTAGGAGGGGGCGACAGCGTTGCCGCTGTTAATCAGTTTGGCTTTGCTGATAAAGTTAGTTATGTAAGTACGGGCGGTGGCGCCATGCTTGAATATTTTGAAGGGAAAGTGTTACCGGGTATTGCTGCAATTAATTAATAATTAAGCAACATCTTCACCTTTCGCTGCTTTTAATAAGCTAAACCAGTCTTCACGACTTAGCTTTATATTGCTTGCTTTTTTTGCCTGCGCTAACCTTTCCGGCTTAGTGGTACCGATAACGGTAACTATCCCGGAAGGGTGTGTGTGCAAAAAGGCCAGTAATATCTCATTCATGCCGGTTGCATATTTTTGAGCCAATTCCCCGGCTGTTTGCGTAATACTCCTGAAATGGGGGTGCAAATCATCCGTTAGTAGTGTTCCTCCTAATGGGGCCCATGCCATAGGGGTTATTTGGTGCTCCAAACAGTTGTCTAGTATGCCATTGGTAAAAGGAGATAAGCAGATTACAGAAACTTCAATTTGATTGTATTGAATGGGTACATACTTTTTCATCATATTTACCTGATGCGGCAAGAAATTAGATACCCCAAACGCAACTATTTTA
>JBIIAP010000176.1:0-5893 GCA_044239855.1 Sediminibacterium sp.
TACTGGATCATTTGGGCCATACCAACGCATGGATTGAATCATCCGGATGCCCGTATTTAAATAACTACGAAAAGTGTTCATATTGGCATTTAGTTTACATAAAATGAACTTTGACTAATTATAATTGTAAATGTTTTTTAAGTATTTGAGCACAATACCATTCTTGCCTAGGTAAATGAAAAGGGCCTTTGAATAGATTTCCTTTTGCTGTTTGAGCGATGGTTCCATCACGATGTAAGTATCCATACCACTCACCGTTTATTGGATCGTGAAAATGTTTATAAGCATATGCATGAATTTGTTTATGCCACTCAGCATACTTAGCATTACCCGTCATTAAATAAGCTAATAAAGTAGCAATGATCACTTCATTATGCGGCCACCAAAATTTCATATCTTGCCAATACTCTTGTACGGGCTTATTGTATACATCTCTAAAATATAAAATTCCTCCATATTCTTTATCCCAGCCTCTTTCCCACATATAGTCCAACATTTTACAACCCAATTCAATTAAATGCGGATTATTGTTTTGGTATTTTGCTTCATGTAAAATAAACCAAGCGCCTTCCATTGCATGACCAGGATTAAGTGTTCTTCCATCTATATGATCTATAATTGAACCATCCGGAGCCACTTGCTCCATTACACATTTTATATCATCTTTAACAAAATCTTTTTCAATTTCTGTAATCCAATTGTTGATCCATTCATCACAACGATCATCGCCAATAGTTTCACGAAGTTGTTGAGCCGTATTCATCATTATCATTGGCACACCAATACCTTTAGAAGGTCGGGTTTTAGTAAATTTAGGTTGCAACAGGCCTTTTACTGTTGCATACTCAATGCACTTTCCGAAAACATATCTTGCTTTTTCTGCTGCTTCCATATCACCACTTGCCTTTGCATAAGCCGCAGCCGCAATAACATAAAATGTTTCAGAAAAGAAATATCTTCTTTTACGAATAGGATCTCCCTGACGAGTTACATGAAAGAACATTTGTCCATCGTCGTCAAAACAATGTTTATTTAAAAAATCATAGCCAAGTTTAGCGCCATCTAACCATTCCTGTTTTTTTTCTATAGTATTATATAAAGTAGATAATAGCCAGGTAGCTCTTCCCTGAATCCAAACAGCCTTATCATCATCCATTAGTTCACCATCGGCATCCCGCATTAATAAAAATCCACCATATTCCAAATCAAAGGATCTAGGAAACCAGAAAGGAACTGTATCATTCAATAATTGATGCTGATAAAAAGCATACAATTCATTTAACTCCGCATTCGAATAAGACATATTATTAATTGTTTATGTTAGTAAAATTAAGTTATTGTTCAAAAGATTTTAATTCAGGACGAAGAAAATACAACTGCATCATTATTGCAATCAAAACAAATCCGGACAATACCGCAAAGTCTCTTCCCAAATGCCCCCCGTCCGTTGATTTGCCTAAAAAATTAGTTATGATTGCTCCTGCAAATACACCAGTCATATTCATAAAACCATAAGCGGTAGCTCTTTGTTTTGGAGAAATTAACTGACAAATTATAGGCATATTATTTGCATCAAACATGCCAAAACCAAATCCAAAACAGAATGCGGCACCTAATACATTTATCATCGAATGCCCCAACCCAATTAATAATAATGCTGGCACTGTAAGCGCGAGACCAATTGCGCTGGTATAAATTCTTCCTTTAATATTTTTCTGCACCCATTTATCAGAAATTATACCCCCAAAAATAACGCCTAAAAAAGAAGATCCTGCAGTTGTAACAGTAGAAATAGGACCGGCAAGTTCCATTTTTATAGACAGGTTTTCTGCAAATAAGGTAGGCAACCAATTTTTTACTCCCCAACCCGGCAAACTTGGAATTGTGAAATAAATCAACATCAACCAGAATGAAGGATTTTTGAATAAGGTATTTAAATTAACAGCTACTTTAGTTTCATCAATATTTTTTCCCGAACTGGTTGAAATAATTTCTTTTGTTCTAATTTCTTTTAAGAAAAATATTAGAACAAAAGAATAAACAATTCCTATTAAACCCAACATAAAGAAGATATGCTGCCACGAGTAATGTGCAGCAATTGTTGCCCCGAATCCGCCTAATGCTTGCCCCATATATAAGCCAGTCATGTGTAACCCAATTGCCAACGACCTTGTTTTAGTATCATGATAATCTGCGATCAAAGACAAAGCAGCTGGTATATATAAAGCTTCGCTTACACCCATAGTAGCTCTCAATACATATAATTGAGAAAAAGATTGTGCATAGCTCATCAGAAGCGTAATGGTTGACCAAACAAATAAACTTCCAACAATTAGGTATTTTCTGTTCAATCTATCTGCTATGATCCCCGAAAAAGGACTCATTAAACCATAAACCCATAGAAAGATGGCCATTAAATAACCAAAGTATGTAGCAGACTGTAATTCAATTATTTCGGACTGCATTAAATTCTTCATAGTAGAAAGAATTTGCCGATCCATATAATTTAACAACGCTACTAACCATAGCATTGCCACAACTGTCCAACTATATGTTTTTGATTGACTCATATTAAAACTAAGGATTTAAAGAAATAGATAAAATAAAGGGACTTCTAACACCAGCTTTAATTTCACCACTTGGAAGAAACCATTTATTTTTCCATGGAAAAATTGTAGTAGTTACTGGAACATCATAAGGAATTTGACCAGCTATAGTTAAAGTATTCGTTTGATTATCGATCAATATTATTTCTTTTGAAAATCCCGGATGTGTGGATTGCAGATTTATTTTTTGTTGATTGTAAGATGCTTTAATTGCAGGGTTTTGCTCTCCATTTATATCTAATAGAAGTTGTTCCACCTTACTAAAGGTAGTGCCCCTATCTCCTCCTAATAATAATACCTGATGATTATTTAATGCAAAACCTGTTCCAGCAGACAATGCATACGGAAGCGTATTTTTGGATGTCCATGTTTTTGACATGATATCAAATTCAATGATGGAATTATACAAATCACTTATTTGAAGTTTGTTTTTCTTTCTACCGCCAATTATAAATATTTTTTTCATCCCATTGATAGTTTGCAAACTTGCAACAGCATGAGACACAGCAAAAGGAATAGCAGGCAATTGTAACCAGCCACTATCAACTTCATTAAGATTCAAACACAGCAATTGACTCAATGTTTCCTCTTTGTTTTCACCGCCTATTAAATAAATTTTTTCATCAATCAAACAAACCATTGCATTGGTTACCTTATAAGGAACGGAAGGAAGCGATGTTATTTTTAACTGATCATCAATCAACTGAATGATGAAGGCATGATTTACAGGCCCCTCTTCATTTTCTCCTCCTATTGCAATAACACCCCGATTACTACTACAACTTGCGGCATAAGCCAAATTAAATGGCAAGAAAAAATTTTTTGGAGTTAAAACAAGTTGTCCCTCCTTATTTTGCGAATAAACAAATAGTTTATTGGAATATTTTTTTTGGCCTCCCAACCAGGGCATCGCATCAGGGAAATTTGCGCCACCACCAATAATCATTTGATTATTATAGATACCACCAAACATTCCTGCATAACCTAATACATGATTAGATGGCGCATAGTTATTTGGTTGCAATAAATATTTTTCCCATTTATACAATTGGTTAGATTTTTTTTGGGCAAGTAAATTAACACAAGAGAATAATGCAAAAGTGAGTGTTACTAAAGCCGCGATTCTCATATTAATGCATTATTATTTTTTAATTAAACTATTTTAGAACAATATGTTTTAAATCCTAATTTTTCTGTATCGGCAATAAACTGTTGATTTTCGTTATTGGTCATATTTTTAACAGGTAATCTAAATGAACCACAATCAAGACCAATTAATTTCATGTAAGCTTTACCGGTAGCAATTCCTCCATATTTACCTAACAATCTTATCATATCAATAGACTGTTGTTGAAGCATAGCAGCTGTTTTTAATTCACCTTGTTTAAAGGCATCCATCAAAGCATAATACAAGGGAGCAGCGTAATTAAATGTACTACCTACAGCAGCTTTTGTACCCAATGATAAAGCAGGCAACATGTTTTCATCTCTTCCCCAGAGCATATCATACTTACCATCTTTAAAATGCATACAAGATAAGAAGTCCATAAAATCTTCATGTGTATATTTAATGCCGGCAAAATTAGGGATACGGCCATCAACAGCAGTTAGCAGGTCAATCATTGAAAAATTCACCCCAGTTAAAACGGGAATATGATAATAATAAAATGGCAAATCGGGAACTGAAGCCGCAATTTTTTCACAAACTTGCACCAACATTTCTATAGAAGATGGTTTGAAATAAAAAGGGGCAGTGAAAGAAACTGCTTTAATGCCAACTGACTTAGCATGTTGAGCCAGTTCTATACAATCAGTTACGCTTGTTCCACCCAACAATGTCATCGTAATAAAATCGGGATCATTGCTGGTACATAAAGCCCATGCTTCGGCAACATGTTTTTTTTCTTCCGTAGATAATGAAACGCCCTCTCCCGTTGAACCACAAATGAATGCGCCTTTAACATTATTATGTTTTAGCATTGCATAATATGAAGGTATTAAAGATAAATTCAACGATTCATCTTGATGCATTGGGGTAAACGGCGCTGCTATTAAACCTTCAATTTTTTGCATAATTATTTTTTAAGTGAGTAAGAATAAGGGTATGCAGTTTTACTATTACCCCTTTGTTTATTAGGAACACTTTTCATAGTGAAATCTAATACACCACCTAGATTAATATCAAAATGATTGATATAGTTTTTGCTGTACATTTTCTTATTCCAGGTTAAATTAGTTACATACTTGTTTTGATCATCATTTGCATCAGCTTTTATTAAAAGCTGATTTCCATTTTCTAATGCTATAGTCATTTTCTTAAACAACGGTGCACCTAATACATACTCATCTACTGCAGGCGTAACCGGATAAAAACCCATTGCAGAAAATACATACCATGCAGAAGTTTGGCCATTGTCTTCATCCCCACAAAATCCATCAGGGGTAGGTTTATATAAGCGGTTCATTACTTCGCGAGACCAATATTGCGTTTTCCATGGTTCACCGGCATAATTGTACAAATAAATCATATGCTGAATGGGCTGATTACCATGCGCATATTGTCCCATATTCATTATTTGCATTTCTCTTATTTCATGAATTGGATACCCGTAATAACTATAATCAAACGTAGGAGGCATATTGAATACAGAATCGAGCATTGCAGAAAAAGTTCTTTCACCGCCCATTAAGTCAATCAACCCCTGAATATCATGAAACACGCTCCAGCTATAATGCCAACTATTCCCTTCAGTAAATGCATCGCCCCATTTAAATGGACTAAATGGAGTTTGAAAAGTGCCATTCTTATTTTTTCCCCGCATTAATTTAGTGGTAGGGTCAAAAACATTTTTATAGTTAAGCATCCTCTTTTCATACAAATCAATTTCATTTTTGGGTCTGTTTAATTTTTTTGCCAATTGCCAAATAGTAAAATCATCATACGCGTATTCAAGTGTTCTTGCTGCATTTTCACTAATATTTACATCGTAAGGTACATAGCCTAAAGTGTTATAAAATGCTACCCCTTTTCTTCCAACAGCATCATTTGGGCCCTCATTATTTGCCCCATTTAAAAGTGCTTTATAAAGCAGGTTGATATCGTATCCGCTACCTCCTTTAATATAAGCATCAGCTACTACAGAAGCAGAGTTATTACCAATCATACAATTTCTATACCCTGGGCTAGACCATTCAGGTAAAAAATTTCCTTCTTTGTATGCATTGATCAATCCTTCCTGCATTTCTCTATTAATAGAAGGGTACAATAGATTTAATAATGGATACAA
>JBIIAP010000177.1:0-5891 GCA_044239855.1 Sediminibacterium sp.
TTTTTTGGGTTAGGTACACTTACTGATAAAATAGCTAATTATTCGATAAATGCTTTTAAATATTCTTATGGAATTGGTGCCCGTTTTGCGCTTAATAAATCCGAAAAATTAAATATTAGATTAGATTATGGAATAGGCTCCGGAATAAATAATGGCTTCTATTTGCAACTAGGGGAGGCTTTTTAAAAAGTAGATATTCTTTTGCCAAGTATATAAACAAAGTATGTAAAAAAGTAGGCTGCTACTACATCAACTGTATAATGTATATGTTGAATTAAAACCAAAACTGAGATTAAAATAGTGGTTATTCCTGTAATTATTTTTTCGATTTTACCTTTAAGCGTTAAAAAAATAAGAAATTGAGTAGCGGTATGTCCGGAATAGAAAAGATCTTTTTTTATAAAAACATTGGTGCCACCATAAAATATACTGCTTAATGGATCTTGCAATTCAATTAAACCAATAGGGGGCTCTAATGAAAAAATACTGATACTAATTACTCTGGTAATACAAAGTATTAAAAACGACATCAAAAATTGTAGGTATAATATTGGCGACTGTATAAGCTTATAAATTAAAAATGCCGCAGTAGACCATATAATAATGAAAATTGGTATGGATACATCATAAGCAGGCATCCTGGCTAAGATCCAATCATTCATTTGCATCCCCTTTCTTAATTCAATTATAGCAAAAAATTTAGGGAAGGAGGATAAAATGATTAATAATAATAAAGTGCCAATAACTATTTTAAGTTTAAAAGTTTGCCTGCTCCATGCTTCCTTCCACAACAAAGCAAGTTGCTTGTTTTTATCTTGTTGATTCATGTTATTAAAATAAACGCCTGGTGTTAGCAGGCGTTTATTCATTATGATGGTGAATTAATTAATAATGCCAACGTACAAAAGCTTCCATTGCAGCATACTTGGTTAACCCCAGGTCTGCATATAAATTAGCTGTATTGGCATTTCTTTCTTCTGCTCTTTGCCAAAACTCTCTGCTATCTGCTCCTTGAAAAGGAACGGAGTCTTTTTGAGATTGGTGTATAAAAATGCCAAATCGCTTTTTCTTCACTTGATCCGGACTCATAGGTATTGCCATTTCAATTTCTGCAATATCCCATTCTTGCCAAGCACCTTTGTATAACCAAACCCAGCAATCTTTTACCCAATCATCACCAGCAGCTTTCAAGCGTTTCATGGCTTCAAATACAGCTTCTAAACAAACTTTATGCGTACCATGTGGATCGGCTAAATCACCCGCACAATAAACCTGATGAGGTTTGATTTTTCTTAGCAGTTCCATGGTTAATAATATATCTTCTTCTCCAAGCGGCTTTTTTTCAATGGCACCTGTTTCATAAAATGGTAAATTCATGAAATGGCAACGATCTTCTGTTAAACCTACATATCTACACGTTGCTTTTGCTTCCCCTCTTCTGATTAATCCTTTGATGGCCCTGATTTCAGCAGTATCCATCTGTTCTTTTTTCTTTCCTGCAATAAACTCGCGAGCGGCCTGAAGTTGTGCCCGGCTCTTGCTATTATCTATCCCAAACATTTCTTCAAACCCTACGGCAAAATCTATAAAACGGGTAACAAATTCATCTGTTACAGCAATGTTTCCACTCGTTTGATAAGCTACATGTACCTCGTGTCCTTGATCATGAAGACGCATAAATGTTCCACCCATACTGATGATGTCATCATCTGGGTGGGGGGAGAAGATTAAACATCTTTTTGGATGTGGTGCACTTCTTTCAGGATGTGCAGGAATAATTGCATTAGGTTTTCCACCTGGCCAACCGGTAATGCTGTCGCGAAGTAAATAATATACTTGTAAGTTTATTTCATATGCATCTCCTTTTTCTACTAATAAATCGGATAGTCCATTCTCCGTATAATCTAGCGAAGTAAGACTTAACACTGATTTATTTAGTTTTAATGAAAGATGAACAACTGCTCTTTTGATCATAGCTTCCGTCCAATCACACTCACCGGTTAACCAAGGAGATTTAATTCGGGTTAATTCGGTTGAAGCTGGTTCATCTACCACAAAAATACAGTCATTGTGTTGCTGTAGAATACTTGCAGGAATAGACTCTGTTACATGACCCTCTACTGCTTTTGCAACAATGGACGCTTTGTTGCCCCAAGCCATTAAGATAATTCTCTTTGCTTTTAATATGGTGCCAATGCCCATGGTAACTGCCAAGCGAGGTACTTTTGAAATACTAGGGAATTCATACGAATTGGCTATTCTGGTAGTATTGTCTAAGTTAACCAATCTGGTTTTAGACTGTATGCTAGATCCTGGCTCGTTAAAACCTATATGTCCATTTAAACCAATACCTAAAATTTGTAAGTCTAGCCCACCTGCATCTTCAATAGCTTGTTCATAAGAAGCGCAATATTTTTTCATTTCTTCTTTAGGAACATTGCCATTTGGTAAATGAATATTCGCAGGGTCAATGTCTACATGACTGAATAAATGACGATGCATAAAACTCCAATAGCTCTGGTATGCATCTTTATCGATTGGGTAATATTCATCTAAATTAAAAGTAACCACATTTTTAAAACTCAACCCTTCTGTTTGATGCATTTTTACTAATGCAGCATATAAGCTTATTGGCGTAGATCCCGTAGCAAGTCCTAAAACACAGTTTTGGCCTTTAGATTGTTTCTCTCTTATTAATTCAGCAATTTGTTGGGCAACATAATTTGCGCCGTCCTTACTATTCTTTAGTATTTTAACATCAATTTTTTCAAAGGAATCAACCATTGTATATTATTTAAATATTGAAATTAATAGCAAATTTAGGTTTGTTTTTAGCTATAATTAGTAAAAAGCTATTAAATATGCAAAATAATGCAATTATTTTGCAGGTTTATTGTAATTGATTTTTAATAAATTATATCGTTGATACTGAGCCTGCATTCTATTCTGAAAATCATTCCAATTCCTGCTGGCTTTAGAACTCCATAGGATTTCACTTAAAGCACTTAGACGTGGAAAAATCATGTACTCTGCCTTACTGGTATTGTTTACGTACTCAGTCCATAAGTTAGCTTGAGCTCCTAAAACATATTTTTCTTCCTCTTTGGCAATATCTTTAGGGATTGGTTCATAGCCATATACTTTTTCCAAATTGGTGAATCCTCCAATAGTTACAGAATCTTCCGGCTTATTTTGGGAATGATCAAAATATACCCACTCACCGGGTGTCATAATTACATTATGTTTTTGTTTAGCTGCCTCAATTCCACCCTTTTCACCACGCCAGCTCATTACTGTGGCATTAGGGGCTAGGCCTCCCTCTAAAATTTCATCCCATCCTATGATTTGTTTTCCTTTACTATTTAGATATTTCTCTACACGTTGAATAAAATAGCTTTGTAATCCATGTTCATCTTTTAGTTGATTATCTTTTATTAATTGTTGACAAAAAGCAGATCTTTTCCAGGATTCCTTTGGACATTCGTCACCACCGATGTGTATATATTTAGAAGGAAATAGGGTAATAACTTCATTTAATACATTTTGTAAAAAGGTAAAAGTATGCTCACTTGGCACATATACATCTTCATGTACACCCCAAACTTGTTGTACCTGTTTGCCATCTGTTGTTCCACTCCAAGTAGTATTTGCAGGATGTTTGGTCGATTCTTCTGGGAAACAACTAAGCTCCGGATAAGCTGCAATTGCAGCGGAAGAATGTCCGGGAAGTTCTATCTCCGGTATCACTTCTACATATCTGTCTGCAGCATATTTTACCACTTCCTTAATTTGCTCTTGGGTATAGTATCCACCATAAGTTGCGTTCGTATTTCCAGTACCGGGATAACGACCAATTATTGTACCATTTCTATAGCCTCCAACAGCAGTTAGTTTTGGATATTTTTTGATCTCGATTCTCCAGCCCTGATCATCTGTTAAATGCCAATGAAATTTATTCATTTTATGTGAAGCAATAAAGTCAATGTATTTTTTAACAAAATCTACCGGAAAAAAATGACGGCTAACATCTAACATTAAACCTCTGTAAGCAAAACGTGGCTTATCTTCAATGGAAACTTGTTTAATACTAATAGGATTTATTTTAGTTGTTGGAAGCAACTGGATTAGGGTTTGAATACCGTAAAATACCCCGGGTTCATTATCTCCGCCTATATAAATATGATCCTTATTAACTTCTAAATGATAAGCACCGGGAATAGCATGCTCAATTTTATCGAAATTTAATACGATGGATTCTTTTTTTGATCCAGATTTTATGATAGATAATTTAATTCCGAATTGTGTTTCAATATATGATTGTAATAAAGCTGCACTTTTTTCTAAATTACTCCCAGCTAAATAAATTTTTGTTTGTTTTGAAATGGTGAAGTTGCCTTCTTTTACATTCATTGAGGTAGGCTTAGGAATAATGGAAACTTCTTGCGCGTTTAATTTAAAGAACGACAATAAAATTAAAAATAAAGTAATTTTTTTCATACAATTGGTTGATACATTTTAGCAATGCCTGAAATTAAAAAAAGATTCTTCAAGTGAAGAATCTTTTTAATAAAATTTATAAACATTCAATGTTAGTTAACTTTTGTTAGCTTAATTAAATTGGTAGGTAAATGTAAAGAAACTGGTGTACTACCCGTATTTACAACTACATCTCCTGATTTAATAAATCCCCTTTCTTTAAGAATGTTAATTTGATCCTGAACAATTTCGTCAACACTTTCTTCTTCTGTATAATGAAATGCTCTTACACCCCAGCTTAAGCTTAATTGATTTACCAATGATTTTTCTTTTGTAAATATATACAATGGAGAATAAGGTCTGTAACTACTTAACATAAATGCGGTATATCCACTTTGCGTCATACCAATTAATGCACTGGCTTCAACATCATCTGCTATTTTACAAGCATTGTAGCAAATCGCATCGCTATGAAAAGAAGGAGAGTGTGGTTGAGGTTTTAAGTCCTCCTCTCTATTGTAACGATATTGTTTGCTTTCTACTTCCACAATAATTTTGCGCATGGTTTGTACTACCAATGTCGGATAGTTCCCTGCTGCAGTTTCACCACTTAACATAACCGCGTCCGCACCTTCTAATACAGCATTGGCCACATCTGTAATCTCACTACGATTTGGTTTTACTCTTTCCATCATGCTTTCCATCATTTGAGTTGCTACAATAACAGGCTTAGCTCTGTGGATACATTTACGGATCAATTCTTTTTGAATCAATGGAATTTGTTCTACAGGTAATTCCACACCCAAATCGCCTCTGGCAACCATTATACCATCACTTTCTAAAATGATTTCTCTAATATTAACTAATGCTTCGGGCTTTTCTATTTTGGCAATAATTTTTGTTTTACTATTTTTCTCATTCAATTTCTTTCTAAGAATTACAATATCATCTACACTTCTAACAAAACTTAACGCCACCCAGTCACATTGTTGTTCTATGATAAAGGCTAAATCCGCAAGGTCTTTTTCTGTTAATGCAGGTAATGAAATTTTGGTATCCGGTAAATTAATCCCTTTTTTAGAGGATAAAATACCCCCTAATGTAACTTGTACTTTTACATCGCCATTCTTTTCTACACTTACTACTTTTACTTCTAATTTTCCGTCATCAATCATAATCACATTGCCTATCACAACATCACCTGCAAGATTAGGGTAGGAGACATAAATTTTTTCAAGGGTACCTACACATTTTTCATTGGTAAAAGTAAGAATATCGCCTTCTTTTACTTCGAGTGCATTGTTGGCAATTTCACCCACTCTTAATTTAGGACCCTGCAAATCCGCTAATATGGCAATGTTGTAAGGTTCTGTGCTGTTGATCTTGCGAATATGTTCTATAATGGCCAATTTATC
>JBIIAP010000178.1:0-5861 GCA_044239855.1 Sediminibacterium sp.
ATCTTTAAATAAATCCTTAAATTTTTTTTGTAGAGACGCCATGCTGGCGTCTCCGAATGCTGGCGTATCTTAAAGTCCTTTTACCTGTAAAAATCTTTTTGCTCTTAAACCTACATTCTCTCTTACATTCAAATAAAATAAATTATAATCACCAATGTGATAATTTTTGGTGTTGTACAAAATATTTCCAAAAAAGTGTGGTTTATTCGACCACAACACATTGCCATTTACATTGGCATTGGCAACTCTTTTTACTATTTTATTAAATTTAAGCAATATCCCTCCTTTATTTATATCTCTTGAGGCAGCCGGTATTTTGCTGTCCCAGGTAAGTGGGTTGGTAACAATGGCAGGATAGTGCTCATATTGCAAATAATCTGGTTCGTAGCCATTTTTAAAAGTTCTCCAGCTACAAATACAACCTGTTTGATCTGGTGTAATACAAGGAGTAATGTTTTTGAAATAATTGGCGGGTATTGGCATGCCCACTAAATAGGCAACTACCAATTTGTTTTGTAATTGAGTGCTGTCGAAAAACTCTTTGATCAGTCGCTTGCCATGCGTACTTCCCTGGCTATGAGCTGCTATAATAATGGGTTTGCCGTTATTGTAATTGGCTAAATAATATTGAAAAGCAGCTTTAATATCTGAATAAGCCAACTCAAATGCACTTAAGGCAGTAAGGGTATCTTCTTTACTTTTAGGATAGTACGCCCCCAAATTAGCTTGCCTGTATCGCGGTGAGAAAACATTGCCCGCCTCATTAAATATGCTTGCCTGAAATAAAATAGTACTATAATCCGTTTTAATATTCAGATCGATATTATTAATGGGCGCATTCCAACCAAGTGGCATTAATAAGTCGGTATAGGTAGTGGGATGAATAAAAAAAACATCAAACAGCGTGTCGGGCTGATAGTTTTTTTTGAGTGTAAAAGATAAACTGTCTGATGGGTCTTTTTTGGAGGGATGCGCTGCCCAATAGTTTAAGTTGGAATAATCCGGAAGGGAAACAGTAGTATCAAATTGGTAGTTGCTTTTAAATTGTTGTTTGTTGCTAGAACAGCCAATAATAAAAAACAGGTATAAAGTAGCTATAGAGGTTAAAACAAAACGATTCATCACATAAAATTGATTAAAATTTTCCATATTCATTATTATTCATCCCAACAATTATTCAACACTAGTTTTGTAACTTTCCGGTTGAAGTAATTGTATATTAAAAAACAAAATATGTCTATACCAGTTGTTGACCTTGCTCAATTTACACAAGGTACTCCTACCCAAAAAGCTGCATTTGTAAATGAATTAGGTAAAGCTTATGAAGAAGTTGGATTTGTTGCAGTAAAAAATCATGGCATTCCTGCAGAATTAATTGCCCAACAATACGAGTTTGTGCAACAGTTTTTTGCATTACCGGAAGCTCAAAAGCGTAAGTATGAAATCGCTGGATTATCTGGCCAGCGTGGTTATACGAGCTTTGGGAAGGAACATGCAAAAGGCAGCGAAGCGCCGGATTTAAAAGAGTTTTTTCAATACGGTCAAACAGTTGATAGTAATGACCCGATGAAATCAGTTTATCCCGATAATGTAATTGTCGATGAAGTTGAACCGCTTAATCCAACACTGTTCAACGCGTATCGAAATTTCGAAAAAAGTGGAAAAGCATTGCTACAAGCCATTGCATTGTATTTAGGATTAGATGAATTTTACTTTGACAATTATGTAGAAAAAGGCAATTCTATTTTAAGATGTATACATTATCCACCCATTACACAAGAACCTAAATCAGCAATTCGTGCAGAACAACACGAAGACATAAACCTTATAACGCTCTTAGTAGGTGCTTCTGCCGATGGATTACAGGTGTTGAGCAATCAGGGCGAGTGGGTCAGTGTAACTTCCTTACCCGATCAAATAGTAGTAAACGTTGGAGATATGTTACAACGACTAACTAATAATAAATTACGAAGCACCACCCATCGAGTGGTAAATCCTGCCAAAGAACTTTGGGGTACCAGCAGATTTTCTATGCCCTTTTTTCTCCATCCGCAAAGCAATATGAGCTTAGCTTGTTTAGAAAGTTGTATAGATGATGCCCATCCAAAAGCTTTTGAAGATATTACTGCCGGTGAATACTTAGACGAGCGATTAAGAGAAATTGGATTGAAAAAGTAAGGATACTTAATCATTAAACCTGTTTTATTTTGATTCTACTTCGTCACATACCTTTTTTGCGTGCTGTACTATTGCATAGTATTACCGCTTTTGGTGGCCCGCAAGGCCACATGGGAATGATGATGAAAACTTTTGTCCATCAGCGAAAAGATGTAACAGAAACAGAACTGATTGACTACAACGGATTTTGTCAATTATTGCCGGGCGCCTCTTCTACTCAAACACTTACGCTCATTGGCTATAAGCGCGGCGGTGTATGGTTAGCCTTAATCACGTTACTAATTTGGATTTTACCCGCATCAATTATAATGGCCTCCTTGTCGTTTTTGTTGCATTATTTTGCTGTGCTACATCAAAAAATATCGGTATTCCAATTCATTCAGCCAATGGCTATTGGATTTATTGCATATTCTTCTATCAAAACAATGGGTATATCTGTGCATAATACCATTACAAAGGTTATAATGGGCGTATCTGCTATCATTACATTTTTGGCATTTAAAACACCATGGGTTTTTCCTGCATTAATCATTTTTGCAGGAATAGCCACTAATTTTAGTGAAAAAAGAATTCCGCAGCACGATATACCCCACAAAAAAATTAACTGGAACAACCTGTTGCTTTTTTTAACCCTATTTGGTATTGCAGGTTATTTATCTGAAACGGCTACCCGAAATAATTGGCAATATAGAAAAGCCATCAATCTTTTTGAAAACAATTATCGTTTTGGAAGTTTAGTGTTTGGTGGAGGAGATGTGTTAATGCCTTTAATGTATGAACAGTATGTTACCCGTCCTCAATCAAAAAGAGTACAGGAAAATAAAAGAGATGTACTTAAAATAGATCGGCAAGAATTTCTTACCGGTTCCGGAATTGTAAGAGCCATACCCGGTCCGGTATTTTCCATCGGTGCTTTTACCGGAGGTATGGTTATGCGCAATAACGGCGTGGCGCTGCAACTGGTAGGTTGCTTCATCGGTACAGTAGCCATTTTTCTACCCAGTGTTTTAATTGTTTTGTTCTTTTTTCCTGTTTGGCAAAACATAAAAAAATACGTGGTCATTTATCGTTCATTAGAAGGCATTCATGCAGCCGTAGTGGGTATAATGACGGGTGCCACCGTTTACCTCTTAAAAGACAACATGTACCCCTCTTTTCTAATGAACAACTATTTAACGGTGGTATTAGACCTTTCTATTGTTGTTGCAACATTTTTCTTACTTCGTTCCAACCGAATTCCGGCCCCTTTTATTGTTGTAGGATGTTTGATGTTGGGTTTTTTAGTATAAATTTTGTAATTTACTTCATACCTAAAATAATACCCATGGTTACAATGGCTTTGTACAACCTCAAAGGAGGTGTAGGAAAAACGGCAGCCACCATTAATTTGGCTTATTTAGCTGCACAAGAAGGTTATAAAACCTTAATTTGGGACTTAGACCCACAAGGCTCTTCTTCCTTTTATTTGAAAGCACAATCAGCCGTAAAAAACGAAACTAAAAAAATATTGAGTAGCGAAATCGAATTGTCTGAAGCCATTCAGCAATCAGATTATGAAAACCTCGATATCATACCCGCTGATATATCTGCCCGTTATGCCGACATTTTATTGAACGAAATGAAGCAATCTAAGAAAAAGATTGGTGCTATACTTTCCACTGTTAAAAAAGAATACGACATCGTATTTATCGATTGTCCGCCGGGTATTTCTATTTTACACGACACGATTTTTGCCGGGGCAGACTGGGTATTGATGCCAAACATTCCCACTACCTTATCTATTAGATCATACGAGTCGGTGGTGGAATATTGTAAAGAACATGGGTTCGACATCCATAAATTTAAATGCTTCTTCAGCATGGTAGATCATAGAAAAAATTTACACCATGAAGTGATGAATGAATTTTACAAAGACAAAATATTTTTTAAGAATTACATTCCATACTTAAGTGATGTAGAAAAAATGGGGGTGCAACAAGCCCCGCTTGAAACCTTTGCTGCCAGTAGTTATGCGGCACAATGCTTTAGAGATTTATGGAAAGAAATTGCCCATACCTGTATCGATTAGCATGACGAAAGAAATCACTTCATGGTATAGCAATGCCTTACATACTGAAATGCCTATTGCCACCTACGGACATTATGGATTTGCATTATTATTGATACCCACAGCAGCTGCTGATTATTTAGAATATGAACGGTTTCAATTAATTCAGGCATTAGAACCTTTTATAGATGCAGGAAAAATAAAAGTATTCAGCATCAACAGCATGAACAAAGAAAGCTGGATGAACCATAACATGTTGCCGGAACATAAAGCTATCAGACACAATCAGTTTAATGAATATGTATTGAATGAAGTAATACCCTTTATTAAAAACCATACCAGCCCCGAAACGATGACGTATACTTGTGGTGCCTCCTTTGGTGCATTGCATGCAATGAACTTGTTTTTAAAACGGCCCGATATCATTAATGGCGTAATAAGCATGAGTGGGGTATATAATTTAACCGCGTATACCAATGGATTTTGGGACGAGCAGGTTTATTTTAATAGTCCGGCACATTACATCCCCAATCTTACCGATGAAAATTATTTATCAAAACTGCGCAGTTCCCATCATATACATATTTATGCAGGAAGTGGCCCCTATGAAGACCCTGAAGCGTCTAAACAGTTCTCTTCCATATTATTCGATAAAGGGATTTGGAATAATCTAGAAATATGGGGCGAAGATGTACCCCACGAATGGAGTACCTGGCTAAAAATGCTCCCATATATTCTATCTACTAAATTTTAAATTGCAAAAAAGGAGTTAATTCATACTTAATATGATGTTACTCTGACGGTGCTGCTTTAATATTACATAATAATTGAAGCGCTTTTGAGAAATTCTACTTGCATAAGTTTATTAATTTTTATGGTATTAGTGGGGGGATTTACCGCTACTACAAGTGCACAATTTGTTACGGTGAGCGGAACGGTTTATGATATAACAGCCAAGCGCCCATTAGAAGCGGTGGCTGTTCAAAGTACTTCCGGAAGAGGTACTGTTACTGATACAGCAGGCCACTATTTAATTGTAGTAAAACCAACCGATTCCATATGGTTTTCTGTAATAGGCAAGTCTACCTTGAAATTTCCGGTAGATACCATTTCCAATACCGATAATTTTAATATTAGTATTCACTTAAGAGCCACAGAATTACCCGAAGTAAAAGTTCGCAATAATTACTACCGGTACGATTCAATGTTGAATCGGCAAGAGTATGCTAAAATATTTAATTTTAAAAAGCCCACGTTAAGGGTTACGCCCAATGCCAATTACAATCCCGGAGCCAGTATAGGGTTCGATTTAGAGGAGATTATTAATATGTTTCGGTTCAAGCGAAACAATAGTATCATGGCATTGCAAAAACGATTGATTGAACAGGAACAGGAAAAGTATGTAAACAGTAGATTCAGCAAAGCTTTTGTACGAAAAATTACCAAGTTACAATCACCGGATCTGGATAGTTTTATTTTGCGAAACAAACCGGAATACACTTTTTTACAGCAGTTGAATGATTTAGAATTAGGTTATTGGGTTCAAAAAAAATATGAACAATATAAAGCTGCCCGTTTGTATTGGAAAAATTCCATAAATCGGCGTAGAGAAGAATAAATTTAAAGAATTTTATAC
>JBIIAP010000179.1:0-5854 GCA_044239855.1 Sediminibacterium sp.
TGCTCCATGTTTTTCCATAATCTGTGGTGCGGAAGAGGTAGGGTTTACCATCTCCTCTTCTGTAATCATTTACTACAACAAAGGCCTCGCCTGCATTGTGTTTAGAGGCTCTTATTTGTGGCACCCAAGCACCTAATGGCAATCCGGGTATTTTACCGCGGAAGTTGGTCCATGTTTTTCCGCCATCTCTGGTTAACTGCACATTTCCATCATCGGTACCTACCCATATAACCCCTCTTTCTTTGGGAGATGGTTCTATGGCTAATATAGTACAATGATTTTCTGCTCCGGTAATATCTACCGATATACCGCCGTTTTTACTTTGGTCTATTTTTGCTGAATCGTTGGTGGTTAAATCGGGTGATATAACTTCCCATGACGCGCCTTTATTGGTGCTTTTATTTACAAACTGGCTTCCATAATAAACGGTTGACTTGTCAAATGGATCCAACGCAATGGCTGCATTCCAATTAAAACGTTGACGAGTTTTCATGTCGGGTCTTGGTGGTCTGATGCTCCACTCTTCGCCGGTAGCCATATTGTATCGATTAACAGCTCCGCCCTGGCTCATAGAATATACCCAATTAGGGTCTTCCGGATCGGGCACTACATCAAATCCATCTCCTCCATTTACTCCTTGCCAATATGCATTTCTAATACCGCTCTGAATCCATACATAAGCGGGTCCATGCCAGCTTCCGTTGTCTTGCAAGCCGCCCATTACATTGTATGGAATTTGATTGTCTACATTGATGTGATAAAACTGACCAAGTGGTAATTTCTCATCAAACTGCCATGTTTTACCGCGGTCGCGGGAGATGCCAATACCCCCATCATTTCCATCGATGATAAAGTTGGCATCATAAGGATGAATCCACCAGGCATGATGATCGGGATGTATTCCGCTGTATGGAAGCACCGATTTAAAGGTTTTCCCTCCATCTTCACTCACATTCACCATCTGATTAATGTTGTATAATCTGTTTTCATTTTTAGTGTCTACCGCTATATCCTGAAAATAAAAGGCGCGGTTGGTTACCACTGCCGGATCACTGTTTACCAGCTCCCATTTAACCCCGCCATCTTCACTTCTATACAATCCGTTTTTAGTAGCTTCTACCAATGCATATACTTTGTTAGGATCTGTTCTGCTGATGCTGATGCCTATTCGTCCATATTCTCCGTCGGGCAATCCATCTTCTTTTCCTAATTTTTTAAACGTTTTTCCGCCATCATACGTAACATAAAAACCACTTCCTGATCCACCACCTTTTAAACTCCAGGGTGTTCTTTTATGCTGATACATGTTTACAAATAGCTTGTTGGGATTGGAGGGATCCATTACCATATCTCCTACACCCGATGTGTCGTTGGTATGTAAAATCAACTTCCATGTTTCTCCACCATCGGTTGTTTTGTACACCCCTCTTTCTGCATGCTCGGCAAAAGGATTACCCATTACGCCTGCATAAACCACCTCCGGATTATTCGGGTCTATAATTATACGATGGATATTGCGCGTTTTTTGTAATCCAACGCATTTCCAGGTTTTACCCCCATCTATACTCTTATACATGCCTTCTCCCAAACTAACTGAGTTGCGCGGATTACCTTCGCCCGTACCTGCCCAAATAATATTGGGATTGCTCTGGGTAATTGCTAAAGCGCCTATATTGAGTATTGGCTGCTCATCAAAAATTGACTTCCAGCTGCCGCCACCATTTTCTGTTTTCCACACCCCGCCACTTGCTGTTCCTAAATAAATTATATTCGGATTTGTCCATACAGCATCTATGGCAGTAACACGACCACTCATGCCGGCTGGGCCAATATTACGTGGTTTTAAGTTTTTAAACTGTTTGGCCAAATCTACTTGTTGTGCGTGCACTACAAATAAACTCATGACACTAAATAATAGCAGGAGGTTTTTTTTCATGTGTTTTATTTATTGATTTTTATTTGTCACATGGAATACGCCTGATAAACATTTCGGTTGGTATGAAAACCTTGCTTATGGCTATTTCATGTGTTTTTATTTGAGTCGTTACATTTGAATTTTATAATTTTTCAATTTCAGAAATTATTAGCCATTTACCAAAAACTTAGGATGAGTGGCTTATATTTAAGGATGATTTTTAATAACAACAACCAAGCGAGCAGCTTTAAAACAGGGTTGTATGCTGCAGTAGTAGCTTTTTTAACCTATACCCTCATATTTGGATTCAGAAAATCATTTACCGTTTGCACTTTCGATGGGATGAGTTTTTGGGGTATTGGCTACAAAACATTATTGGTTTTGAGTCAAATGATGGGCTATTTAATGGCTAAGTTTTATGGGATAAAATTTATTGCAGAACTTAAAAGACTACATCGATATAAAATTATTTTTCTACTGGTTGGCATCGCCTGGATAGCCTGGTTACTTTTTGCCATCATACCTGCCCCTGTTAATATGATTTTTTTATTCATCAATGGGTTTCCGCTGGGTATGTTATGGGGCGTTGTTTTTTCTTATGTAGAAGGAAGAAAAAGTACCGATTTTATTGGTGCTGCACTTGCCGTAAGCTTTATTTTTTCTTCGGGATTTGTTAAGTCGGTAGGCAGTTGGATTATGGTAAACTACCAAATTACTGAATTTTGGATTCCTTTTTACACCGGGCTGGTATTTGCTATTCCCTTGCTGTTGTTTGTTTATTTAATGGAACAAATTCCTCCTCCCACTCAGGAAGATATTGATTTGCGTATGCAACGGGCACCCATGAGTGCTGCTGATAGAGCTAAGTTTATTCAACAATTTTTACCGGGTATTATTGCCACCGTTGTTATTTATACGTTTGCTACCATCTTCAGAGATATTCGCGATAATTTTAGCGCAGATATGTGGAAGGAAATGGGCTACCTCAATAAACCTGCTATTTTTTCTGCTACCGAAACGCCCATCACCTTGCTTATTTTAGTAATGATTGGCAGTATGGTATTGATTAAAAACAACTTCAAAGCTTTAATGCTTTCGCATGTTTTTATTGCACTGGGTTTTATTATTGCCGGATTGTCTACTTATTTTTTTAGCGCCAAAATGCTTGCGCCAATGCCCTGGATGATATTAGTTGGGCTAGGTCTGTATATGGTGTATATTCCTTTTAATGCAGTTTTTTTTGAACGATTAATTGCCAGCTTCCGATATACCGGTAATGTGGGGTTTTTAATTTACGTGGCCGATTCTTTTGGATATGTTGGCAGCGTAGGCGTTTTGCTTTGCAAAGAAATTTTTAAAGTTAAACTCAACTGGGTGTCTTTTTTTTCGAATAGTGTGATGATACTTTCCATAGCAGGTTTGCTGATTACCCTTTATGCTTCCCGTTATTTTTATAAAAAATTCAAAACAATTTAAGCACCTTTGCTGCCGCTAATTGCTAATGTTGAATGAATAAAAAGTATGTATTACCGGGATTGATATTGGTTTTTGTACTGGTAGTTGTATGGTTACTGAAATTGATGTTCTATTATGGTCAACCGGATTTTTCTGGTAAGATTACCAGTTATGGTGTAAACATGCCCGAACAATATGAAGTACACGGAATTGATGTGAGTCGCTATCAGCAAAAAATTAATTGGAATAGAGTAAGTAATATGCGTTCCAATGGCATTCAACCGCAATTTGTATTTATTAAAGCCACTGAAAGCAACCGTATTGTGGACGATTCCTTTAAATACAATTGGCAACTTGCAAAAGAAAATGGACTTTTGAGAGGTGCTTATCATTATTTTACAGCAAATGACGATGTTCAAAAGCAAGCTGCGTTCTTTTGCAAAAACACTTCATTAATTTCCGGTGATTTGCCTCCGGTTGTTGATGTAGAAAAGCTTTTTGGTAATAAACCCGCAGACCTCAGAAAAAAATTAAAACACTTTTTAATGCTTTTGGAAAAGCAATATCATTGCAAGCCCATTATTTATACGTTCACTAGTTTTTATCGGGATTTTTTAGGCGACGAATTTAATGAGTATCCACTATGGGTTGCTCACTATTTTCAACCAAATAGTCCAACCATCAACAGACCCTGGCAGTTTTGGCAACATACCGAGCAGGGTAGGGTAGATGGAATAAAATCAAAGGTTGATTTAAATGTTTTTAATGGTACTGCGGCAGAATTAAACCAATTACTTATTCCTTAGATTTATCGAAATCCAGCACCACTCCATTGATACAATAACGTAAACCGGTAGGTGGTGGGCCATCTTCAAACACATGTCCTAAATGCGATTTGCATCTGCCACATTGTACCTCGGTTCTGCGCATTCCGTGCGTGTTATCGGGAAGGTATAGTAAAGACCCTTTAGTTATAGGATCAAAAAAGCTGGGCCAACCACAGCCACTATCGAACTTGGTATTGCTCTTAAACAAAGCGTTACCGCACACTGCACATGAATACGTGCCGGTTTCTTTAAAATTTTCGAACTGACTGGTCCAGGGTCTTTCTGTACCTTTTTCTCTAGCAATATAATAGACCTCCGGAGATAGTATTTTTTTCCATTCTTCGTTTTTCAAAACCACCAAACTACTGTCCGTTTTTGAATAATAAGGATGTTTTTTATCGGTGTTGTCCATTTTTTCGGTTTTTGATGGAGTAGTTTGCGCATGGCAAGCTACATTCAATATAGATACCAATACAACAAAGAGGATAGACTTCATTGATCAATTGTTTTGTTTATACTACAAATAACCTGACTTAAATGTTTAATGCGAATCTTATTCTTGTGCATTCATCGTAAATTATTCAGTATTTTCAATCTTTTAGCCTGTTTGTTAAATGATTTTTAACCGACTCGTCTTATATTTGTTGTTCAAGCAAGGTAAACCTTACAATGTTTAATATTATTTTATTCGGCCCTCCCGGAAGTGGTAAAGGAACTCAAAGTGAAAAATTAATTGAAGCCTACGGGCTTAAACACCTTTCTACCGGTGATTTATTGAGAAGTGAAATAGCCCGACAAACCCCATTGGGTTTAGAGGCCAAAAGTATTATGGATAAAGGTCAATTAGTACCTGATGAAGTAGTAATCGGCATGATTAGCTCGGCTATTGAGTTAAATCCGGAAGCAAAAGGCTTTTTATTCGATGGATTTCCCAGAACGGTTGCACAAAGTGAAGCATTAGACAAGCTGTTAAAGCTTAAAAACACAGAAATTGGTGTGGTTTTAGCGATGGAAGTAGGTGAGGAAGAGTTGGTAAAACGACTACTTAACAGAGGTTTAACCAGCGGAAGAAGTGATGATACCAATGAATCGGTAATTCGTGCCCGTATTACAGAATACAAAGATAAAACTACGGTAGTAGCCAACTACTACCAACAATTTAATAAAGTGGTTCACCTAAAAGGAGAAGGAACCGTTGAAGAAATTTTTAACGGATTGTGCAGCGAAATAGACAAAAGGTTGTCTTAGTAGGTAGACTGTAAAGTTTTTTAATCAGAACCAACTGCTAACCCGCCATTACCATTGGCGGGTTTTTTTGTACAACTAATTCATTATCAACGTAGTATACCCGCAGACCACTCGGCTGAAACATTGGCTTTCAGGTATTTTTGCCTTAAACTGATGAGTTTTTCGTTGGCTTCTATTACTTTCATTTCTCTACTGTTCACAATAAACAAGGTAGATTCTCCATTTTGGAATTTAATATTTTCTGCGCGCAACAAACTATTATATCCAGCTAATAACTGTTGCATCATTTCAATTTGTTGTTTCAATAGCTGCATTTCTGCATAATAGTTTCTCACCTTATTCTCTATTACGCGCTTTTTAAGGTTTACTTCAAGTTTAGTTTCGGCTATTTTTAGTTGCGCTTTTTTGT
>JBIIAP010000020.1:0-18549 GCA_044239855.1 Sediminibacterium sp.
TTGAGATTTACCGTACTATCTACCAACGCACTGCGGATATTATTAGCAGTGTCTGTCAATGCAGAACGTATCGCAACGGAACTATCAGATAAATACTGCTTAAAATTTACCGTACTATCTACCAAAGCACTGCGGATATTATTAGCAGTGTCTATCAATGCAGAACGTATCGCACCGGAACTATCAGATAAATACTGCTTAAAATTTACCGAACTATCTACCAAAGCACTGCGGATATTATTAGCAGTGTCTGTCAATGCAGAACGTATCGCACCGGAACTATCAGATAAATACTGCTTGAGATTTACCGTACTATCTACCAACGCACTGCGGATATTATTAGCAGTGTCTGTTAATGCAGAACGTATCGCACCGGAACTATCATATAAATACTGCTTGAGATTCACCGTACTATCTACCAACGCACTGCGGATATTATTAGCAGTGTCTGTCAATGCAGAACGTATCGCACCGGAACTATCAGATAAATACTGCTTAAAATTTACCGTACTATCTACCAACGCGCTGCGGATATTATTAGCAGTGTCTGTCAATGCGGAACGTATCGCACCGGAACTATCAGATAAATACTGCTTAAAATTTACCGAACTATCAACCAACGCACTACGGATATTAGTAGTACTATCTGTTAATGCAGAACGCAATACCTGAGCTGTATCGGCCGCCCTATTATATATGACAATAATACTATCATTGATTACAGATCGCAATGTCTGTGTCGTATCTGCTACTCTATTATTTATCGAAACAGTACTATCATGTAAAGCTTTCTTTTTAACATAAGGTAATAACATCAAAGAAGTATCGGAAATAAAAACAAATTGCGATGATGGTCTTTTTCTAACTTGTCCATTTAAGACCGTAATTAAAGAGTCGGTAATAACTCCAGTAGGTAAGTCTAACCAATATTCTTTTAATAGCTTTCTAATTAACGCAGTATTTTGTGGATTCTCTAATAAAGAGCTTACACTCAACCAACCGAAACCATTGTAATAACATAAACTTAAGGAATCGGTATTATATATAATTAGTCCGTTTGAGCCATTAGGCTTGGAAACTCCTGGTCTGACATTGATTGTATTCATTTCAATCGTATTCATCCTAGGAATTATTAATCCTTGCTTTGAAGATTGTAGCTCTAATAAAGCACCTAATTCTAATTTAGTAGGGTTGTCTCCGATTTTCACTCCTTGCGCAAATATACTTTGCGAAAAAAGCACCATGCCCCAAAAAAATATTGACACAATAATTTTTTGAATCAATGTTAATTTATTCATTTACTAAAAATTAATTTAATAAAGTATTATGTCAATACTTTATAAAAATATCATAACCAAATAGAACAAATGAAATGGCACACAAGTATGCGGATATGGATCTCATTTAATTAATGTTTTGGTAATACAGGATATTAATTATCAAAATTATTAAATTAATTAAATATTACGAGAATTATTAAAGCATAAAAAAATAATTTAGACTTTTATGAAACAAATGGCGGTCTTTATAATATGCATATTTTTGTAATACTGTTTTTGATTTTAATTATTTTTTCTATCTTTTAAATATTTATTTACATTTTAATAGAAAAAGCTTTTTTTTATTACTATATAAATATTAAAAAAATAATAAAAAACTTATAAATAATTTTAATAATATATAAAATGAAATAGCTACGACGTCATATTAAATTTCGTCGTAGCTATTAAACTAACTAATATCTTCAATTACTTACTACTCTTGCACCTTAAGTACCCAAACGTAATCGGATTTAACTTTATAAGAAGCCGGAATATTAATTTCTGTACCGTTTGCTACTTGTTTGTATTTTAGTTTACCCTCAGCCCCTAACATTTGCACAATAGCATTTTTGGCAATGGGTAGTTTAGTTACCAAGATTTTATCTTGAGGAAAATCAAATAAGAAAATAAACTTAGTTTTACCATCCTTTGATTGTGTAAAGCGAATCTTATCCCCTTCCCCAAATACATGAGCCATTCTTGAATTATATATCCCTTCCCCATTGGTTCTAATCCATTTGCCAATTTCAGTCATTCTTTGATAAGCTTCATCATGCCACTCGCCTTCTGGACTTGGGCCTACATTCAATAAATAATTTCCGCCTTTACTTACAATATCTACTAATTTATTTATAAGATCTTTAGTGGGTTTATACACATCATCTTTAGCATAACTCCAACTACCTGCCATGGTCATACAAGTTTCCCAAGGATAAGGCAAACCAGTTTCAGGAATGTGTTGTTCTGGAGTTAAATAATTTTGCTGTTCACCAGGTACATCTCTGTCTACAACAATTAAACCAGGTTGTTTAACTCTAGCTTTTTTAGTTAACAATGCCATATCAATATCCTGATTTTGACTGTTGATACCGAAATGGTTTTCATCGTAATTTTTAATATAGTCTTTTCTAGCTTGTTCTTCAGTTTTCCTTCTCACCCAACCTCCATCTAACCAAAGTATATCTACTTTACCATAATCACTCATTAATTCATCAATCTGAGTATGTGTATAATCAACAAATTGTTTCCAACGATCAGGATGCTTTTTTATATCATAATTCACATTACGATCAACCGCCGGGAAACGATTCCACCAGTAATATTCACTATGCCAATCTGGTTTAGAGAAATAAGCCCCTACCCAAAGATTTTCATTACGAAAAGCATTAAATACTTCTTTCACCACATTGCTTCTTTTATTGGTGGAGAATGGAGTATTTTTATCGGTAATTTTGTAATTGGTAGTTTTGGTATCAAACATACAAAAACCATCATGATGTTTTGTAGTAAAGACAACATATTTCATTCCAGCATCTTTTGCTGCAGCAGCCCATTTTTCAGGATCAAATTTTGATGGATTAAATGTTGTCTGTAGATTTTCGTACTCTTTTACATATGAATTATAATCTACATTGGGTCTTTTTTCTAATCTGGCACCTGTTGCCCAACCCACATCTTCCGGGCAAATACTCCAGCTTTCTACAACACTCCATTGACTATATGGTCCCCAATGCATCAGCAGACCAAATTTCATGTCTTTCCATTGTTCCAACTTTTGTTGTATTAACGGATTTGGATCAGGAAAATATTCTTGTGTTTGTGAAAACACATTACTCATTAAAATCAAATTACTGAATAATACAGTAACAAAGATTTTATTCTTCTTTAATAATTGAATCATACACTTTGTTTTTAAATTTAACATTTTAAATCAGTCATAAATCTTTATTGCTTCAATTTATTTAAAACAGGTAATTTAACTGCTTGTAATTCTGTATGTTTAACATCGTTCAACTGTTCAAAAACAATCACTTCATTTTTACCTTTTTTCAGCCAAACTCCTGGAATGTAGAGAGTTTGCTGAGGTCCAAGATTCCAATATCTACCAATATGATGACCATTCACAAAAACAATACCCTTCCCCCATTTACTCATATCTAAAAATGTGTCTCCGGTTTGTAGCAAGTTAAAGTTTCCCTGATAAAATACCGGACGCCCTTTTGCATAGCTTGACAAATTATTTTTAAAGTCAGGGCTATTTTCTAAAGGCATGCCAGCCATTTTCCAACCGCCTGTAATTTCATTATCGTCTATCATTACTTTACCTAAAATACCTTTTAAATTATGCACGATTTCGGCTCCATAATTTATTCTTCCCATATTTTCAACAAGGATTTCTAAAGTGGAATTGAATGGAATATCAACTTCACAGGAATAATTTTTAAAGTACCTGTTTAGCTCTGCTACTTTTGAACCATTAACATAAATGGTAGCGAAATCTCTGAGGCCTTTTATTAGTAATTTACCCTTAATTGGTTGAGTGAAATGTTTGGTGTACCACATGTAACCATACCCCTGATTCATATCTTCAAAAGTCAGCGTAGTATCAGACTCGACAGTTTTTATTTTCTGTTTTACTGCAAATGCATCAACCGTTTTATTCAACTTTATAGATGGAATAGCAATGGTAGAAATTGGTGCGGGTATACTTGGTAATGTCGTGTTTAAATACTTCCCAAACAGTGCTCTCAATGCCGTATACTTAGGTGTTACCCATCCAGCCTCACTTATTGGTGCATCATAATCATAACTGGTTAAATCGGGCTGTATATCATGATTGGCATCATAATTTGCTCCGGAAGTAAATGCAAAATTTGTACCTCCATGAATCATGTAATAATTAAATGAAACGCCGTTTTGTAAATATTTTTCTGATTGCTTAACAACAGATTCTACCGAAACATTGGGGAATGGCTCTACCCAATGACTTAACCAGCCCGGATAAAATTCAGCCACCATATAAGGGCCTTGTCCTTTATTGTATTCGTTAACTATCTTTTTTAATTTAACTACATCATCTTCTCCATTTGCTGTTGGTAAAACACCTTCTATCGCTCCACCACTAAACAGCCAACTTCCATCCGATGTAAACAATGGAACATTAATTCCTGCATCTATTAACAGCTGTTTTATTTTAGCATTGTATAATTTATGCTCGGATAATGGTATATCCTTTCTTTGTGCCACGTAAGAACCAAATTCATTTTCAGCCTGTACCATTATTACTGGACCTCCATTTGTAACCAAGAATGGTTTAATTTGTTTTGCAAGTTGCTGGATATAGGTATTACTCGAATCCAGAAAAGCTTTATTATTTGAGCGTATCACTAATGATTGCTCTTTTTGAAGCCACCATGGATAACCTCCAAACTCCCATTCAGCACAAGCATAAGGGCCTGGACGTAATATGACCATCAGCCCCTCTTCTCCAGCTGTTTTTATAAAATCAGCTATATTTTTATTGCCTGTTTTAAAATCCCAGTTCCCCGGACTAACTTCATGATAGTTCCAAAATACATAAGTTGCAACAGCATTCAATCCCATTGCTTTCATCATTTTTAAACGATGACGCCAGTACTCTTTTGGAACTCTGGCAAAATGCATTTCACCTGAATATATTTTTATAGTGTTACCATCCAATACAAACTCCCCACCTTTAATTTCAAATTGATGTTTTGATTGAGCCTTCATTCCGAAAGCAATAAATAAGCAATAAATAACAATCAAAAAGATGTGTTTTTTCATAAATAAAATATTTAACTATCAATAAGATTAATTCATTGCTCTATCTAAATGAACATATCCTCCATCCACATAAATTAATTGACCAGTTGTGTGGCTAGACAAAGGCGACAATAAGAAAACAGTCATATTGGCAATTTCTTCCGCAGTTGTAAATCTTTTTTCAAATGGAATTTTAGAAGTAATCTCCGCTAATTTTTCTTTAGGATTAGGTAATGTATTAATCCATTTTTCATAAAGAGGAGTATAACATTCTGCAACTACCACCGCATTTACTCTTATAGAATATTTTGCCAATTCTACTGCCCATTCTCTTGTCAACGCATTTCTACCCCCATTAGATGCTGCATAAGCTGAGGTATTACCTTGTCCAGTTTCTGCCGTTTTGGAAGTTATATTCACAATACTTCCTTTTGTTTTTATTAATTCCGGTAATGCAAAGTGTGCCAACAGATAATAATGAATTACATTCTTATGCAAACTTTCTACAAAACGTTTATAATCACCATGCTCAAGTCCAACGCCATCATTTACACCTGCATTATTTATCAAGCCATCAATTCGACCAAACTTTTTTACAACTTCTCTTACCGCCATTTCACATTCTTCCGGAATAGATAATTCAGCTACAATCTGTGCTGCTTTTCCTCCAGCTGCTTCTATTTCTTTAACTACCTCTAAATTATCCGATTCGCTTCTCCCAATAATAACAGGAATAGCTCCTTCTCTTGCCAACACTTCTACTATTCCCTTACCTATACCTTTTGCGCCTCCTGATACAATCACTACTTTATTTTGCAGTTGACAATCCATATATTTTTAATTTATAAATGATAAAAATTAATCGCATTTTGACTAAATATTTTTTCTTGATCTTCTATCGGGTATTCCGAAAAAAAGTCTTTAACAACAGATAACCATCTATCATATGCAGATGCTAATAAACATACGGGCCAATCACTCCCAAACATTATTCTGTCTATACCAAATGCTTGAACAATAGTATTAATATAAGGTACTAAATCTTGATTGGTCCAAGTTTGCCAATTAGCTTCGGTAACCAATCCACTTAACTTACAACTTACATTAGCATAATTACTAATTGCTCTTATGCCTTTTTCCCACTCATCTATTTCTTTGTTATTAACATCCGGTTTGGCCATATGATCAATCACAAAGGATTGTAGAGGAAAGTGTTTTACCAATTCCAATGCAGCTGCTAAATGCTTTGGGTAAATTAATATATCATAAGTGAAATTATATTTTTGCAAAAGATTTATTCCTTGCAAAAAATCATCCTGCAACATAAATGCAGGTTCTTCACTTTGTAATATGTGTCTGAAACCTTTTAGCTTGGTAAACTGTTTATAATGTTGTAATCGTCCATCAAGATATGGATTCCTTAAATCAATCCAACCTACTACACCGGAAATAAATGAATTTGATGCTGCTAATTCTAATAAATAATTTGTTTCTGTTTCTGATTGATCTGCCTGAACAGCAATACAACCATTAACTTGATTGTTTTTTAAAATCACTTCAAGCTCATCAGGTAAATAATCTTTTCGAAGAATACGCATATTATCAGTAACCCACCCAAAGTCAGTTGAGTTATATTTCCAAAAATGTTGGTGTGTATCTATAATGTTCATTTCCTTAGTTTAAATGAAATATTTTTTTCATTAAGATCCATTTCTCGCCTTTTTTTGCTGACGGCAAAGCTTGTTGATATTTCCACATCAATTGTTCCCATTCTTGCACTTTTGAGTTATTCAAATCCATCTCCGACTTTAATTCAAAAGAAAAAGAATCTTTGGTTTCCATTATCATAAACAGGCGATTTTCAATACGATAAATTTCCATATCGATAATTCCGGCATCTACAATAGAAGCATATATTTCAGGCCAAATTTTTTCGTGGTATTGCTCATATTCAGCAATTAATTTTTCGTCATTTACTAAATCTACTGCAAAACAATATCGCATCATAAACTATCATTTTTAGAAGTTACCTTATAGCCTTTCCAACCAAATAAGGCTACCACTACAAAACAGATCAACGGAATAATGTAGCCTAATTGTATATTTCCTGTCCAGTCACTAATCATTCCAAAAAATCTTGGTAGAATTGCTCCACCAACAATCGACATAATAATTAAACTACTACCAAATTCTGTATCACCTTTTAAATCATTGATACCTAATGAAAATATAGTGGGGAACATGATCGACATAAAAAAGCAAATTCCAATAATTGCATAAACTGTAATTATGCCACTTCCTGTTATCGCAACAACACATAGCACAACATTAATAACTGCATAAATCGATAACAAGTATTGTGGTTGTATATATTTCATAATGAATGTGCCTAAAAACCTACCAATTAAAAAAGCAATACCACAGATTCCTAAATAATCAGCAGCATCTACCTGTTGAAGCAATGCAGCTTTTTCTGCATATAAAATAAACATACTAAACACTGTTACCTGTGCACCTACATAAAAAAATTGTGCTGCAACTGCCCATGACAAATGTTTATGTTTAAATGCATGAAAAATATTTTTACTGGCGACATGACCGGTTGACTGTTGAATCTTAGGTAAATGAATGAGTGCAAATAATATAGCAACTACAATCAAAACAGCGCCTAAAATAGCGTAAGGTAATTTTACTGACGCAGCTTCAGAAGCCAATGCAATTTGTTTGGCAGCATCTGTCATGGCACTTAACTCCAAATCACTATGTCCTTTTGTTAAAATAATTCTTGCCCCAACAACCGGGGCTAAAGCTGCTGCAAGTCCATTAAATGATTGCGCAAAATTAAGTCGTTGTGTAGAAGTAGCAGGGTCTCCCAATGCAGCGGCATAAGGATTTGCTGCTGTTTCTAAAATGGTTAGTCCACATGCAATAACAAAAAGAGCGATCAAAAAGTAATTATAGGATTGATGATCGGCAGCAGGTAAAAACATGAAAGATCCTGCTGAAAACAATAACAAACCAACTATAATACCTGCTTTATATCCAAAGCGTTTCATAATAAATCCTGCAGGTAATGCCATTAAAAAATAGGCGATAAAAACAGCAGAATCAATTAAAGTAGCTTGTGTATTAGTTAAAGTAAATGAACGTTTTAAATGTGGAATTAATATAGGATCCAAATTGTGTGCGAATCCCCACAAAAAAAACAAACAGGTAACTAAAATAAAAGCAAAAAGATAAGATTGATTTTTTGTACTTGACATGTTGGAAGGTTATAAAGGTTAATTTTTAAAAGCGACTACTTTTTGTTGTGAAGTTCCTAATCCATCAATTCCTAATTCCATCACATCTCCTGGTTTAAGATACACTTGCGGATTCATCCCCAGTCCAACACCGGCTGGTGTTCCTGTAGAAATGATATCGCCTGGTAATAATGTCATAAAACGACTAACATATGCAACTAAAAATGGGATATTAAAAATTAGATTTGATGTTGTACCATCTTGCATTTTGGTTCCGTTTAAGTTAAGCCATAAACGAAGTTGATGAGGGTTTGCAACTTCATCTTTTGTAACCAACCATGGCCCTAAAGGAGCAAATGTATCACATCCTTTACCCTTATCCCATGTACCGGAGCGCTCTAATTGAAACTCTCGCTCGCTCACATCATTATGTAAACAATAACCCAAAACATAATCCATTGCATTAACTTCTTCTACATAAGATGCTTTCTTACCTATAACTACAGCTAATTCAACTTCCCAATCTGTTTTTACAGAGTCTTTCGGGATCATTACTTCATCATTAGGACCAACTATTGCTGTGGTAGATTTCAAGAATATCACAGGTTCAGCAGGTGGTGTTGCCCCTGTTTCTTTGGCATGATCAATATAATTCAATCCAATACATACAATTTTTGAAGGGCGTTTAACAGGACAACCATAACGTGTAACTTCTATTTCAGGTAAGGTTTTACTTTCCAATAAATTTTTAAGTACAGTAATTCCATCATTTTCAAAAAAAGTTTCATCATAATCTGTAATCCAGGTAGAAACATCGTAACACTTTTCATTTACAATAACCCCTGGCTTTTCTCTTCCTACATCTCCAAATCGAATTAATTTCATAAGTAAAATTTATATTAGTTAGTATTAGTTGTTCAATTTTATAAAGCCACCATCAATCGGGTAATCACAACCAGTAATGAAACCCGCTTCGGCACTGCATAAATATAGTGCCAAATGCGCTATTTCTTCCGGCTTACCCATTCTGCCAATAGGCTGACTCTTTGATAATTTTTCGAAAACTTCTTCTTCTTTTCCTGGATAATTTTTAGCGATGAATCCTTCCACAAATGGGGTAAAGACTCTTGCAGGAGAAATACAATTACAACGAATATTACTGGATAAATAATCTTTTGCAGTAGATAGTGTCATCCCTAAAACAGCTCCTTTACTCATGCTATAAGCAAATCTATCCGCTAATCCAACAGAAGCTGCTATTGAGCACATATTCAGAATTACCCCTTTTTGTTTTTCTTTCATAAATGGAATAACCGCATGCAAACAATTATAAACACCTTTCACATTGATATTGAAAATTCTGGCAAAATCTGCCTCAGTAGTATTTTCAGCGTTACCTATGTGAGACACACCAGCATTATTAACCAATATATCTATGCCCGAGCGCTCTTTTACTATTTGTGCTACAGCATCTTTAACTTGTTGCTGATTAGAAATATCTAATAAAATACATTTTGCCGAACCATTATCTGCAATAATTTCTGCAACAGTTTGATTTGCTCCATTTTCGTCGATATCTAATATATAAACGTATGCACCTTGCTTTGCAAAACATGTTGCAATTGCACGACCAATTCCACTTCCACCTCCGGTTACAATTGTAGTTTGTTGATTTAATTTAAACATTTTTTCTTGATTATATTTCACTTTAAAAATCGATCAGCCAATTATACATTATAAAGAAACACCTCGTTTCCATGGAATAAAATCATCCTGATTCAATAAAACTGATTTAGGAATAATTTCACCGCTGGCAGCACTAATTACATATTCTAAAATTTCTTCTCCCATTTCCTCTATACTTTTAATACCTTCAATTATACCTCCGGTATTTATATCGATGATATCACTCATTTTTTGTGCGAGTTGTGAATTAGTAGCTACTTTAATAACCGGACAAACCGGGTTACCTGTTGGAGTGCCTAATCCGGTGGTAAAGAGTATTAGTGTTGCCCCACTTGCTGCTTTTCCGGTGGTAGCTTCTACATCATTACCAGGTGTGCATACTAAATTCAAACCTGGTTTAACAGCAGGTTCTGTATAATCCAATACATCAACAACTGGAGAAGTACCGCCTTTTTTACAAGCCCCTGTGCTCTTGATGGCATCAGTTATTAAACCATCTTTAATATTACCCGGAGATGGATTCATATGAAATCCCGACCCAACAGCTAATGCTTCGTTATTATAGTCCGTCATTAACTGAATGAATTTATTGGCAGTTGGTTCATTAACAGAGCGATCAATTAAATTTTGTTCCGCTCCACATAATTCCGGAAATTCTGCTAATAAAATTTTGCCTCCCAACCCGACTACTAAATCCGCACAATGCCCAACAGCCGGATTAGCTGATATTCCACTAAACCCATCACTCCCTCCGCATTTTACGCCAATAGTTAATGCACTTAATGGAGCTTCTGCTCTTTCCATTTTATTAACTTCAATTAATTGAAGAAAAGTTTGTTGGATGGCTTCTGCAACAAGTGCAGATTCACTTTTACTTTGTTGTTGTTCAAAAATTAGTAACGGCTTATTAAAAGATGGATTTCGCTCTTTTAAATAACTCACAAAATCTTGTACTTGTAAATGCTGGCAACCAAGACTCAATAAAGTTATGCCGGCCACATTTGGATGATCAGCATAAGCTGCCAATAATTTCCCTAATGTATTGGCATCTTGCCTTGTTCCACCGCAACCTCCCTGATGATTTAAAAACTTTATTCCATCAATATTTTTAAACAACCGCTTTGATTGAGGTGCAGATAAAGTTGCCCCAAATGCAATGGTACTAATATCTTTACCTTGCTTATATGCTTCTACCAACTCATGTGTATACGCATTATACTTTTCGGTATTTGCATAACCTAACTCATTATGCAACGCTTCCTTAATTACATCCAGATTTCTATTTTCACAAAACACCGTTGGTATAAATAACCAATAATTGGCCGTACCTATATTTCCGTCGTTTCGATGATATCCCTTAAAAGTTCTATGCAAATATTTAGATACATCAGGAGCCGTCCAGTTAAAATGAGATCCCTTATAGGAAAATTGATCCGTTGCATGTTTGGTATTAGCAACTGTCATTAATGCCCCCTTTAAAACAGGTACAGCAGCTGTTCCAACAGTTACACCATACATAATAATTTTGTCCCCCACAGACAAATCCGCTGTAAATATTTTGTGTTTACCTGCTACGTCTTCAGTTAAAACAATTGATATCCCTTCCCAGTTAACAATATCGCCTTTTTTTAAATCTTTCAAGGCAACTAAAACATTGTCAATAGCATGAACTTTTATTACATTTTTCTGAGATTCACTCATATTAATTTATTATAAATTATCTATTAAAAAATTAAATAAAGCGAATGCAAGCCGCATTAAAAGATATACTTCTTTCATGATATTCAGCAAAACAATCGAAAATGAAGTTAGCCAATAACTCTTTTACAAATATTCACATTATTGGCATAGTATTAAACTATATTGGCATAATTTATTCATTTTTATGTATTTTGTGTAAAATAAACATAATGAATCCGCATTTACTCAAAGTAATGCCGGCTCCAAATAACAGCTTTAGCATTAGACAAGACATCGTACCATATTTCTATAATCGTTGGCACTTTCATCCCGAAATTGAATTACTGCATGTTCAAAAAGGTTCTGGTATTCAATTTATGGGAGATGCGATTCAACAATTTAAAAAAGACGATGTTATTTTAGTTGGATCTAACTTGCCACACTATTGGCGATGTGATGATCAATATTTTAAACAAATCCCCCATCTTAAAGCACAAGCAACAGTAGTACACTTTAAAGAAGATTTTTGGGGTAAATCATTTTTAGAACTGCCTGAAAATAAAAAAATTTGCAACCTCCTGAACCAAGCCCGAAGAGGATTGAGCATTACAGGAAACACTAAGTTCTTTGTTATTGAAAAGCTTCATGAAATGTTGCAAGCTCAAGAAGCAGAAAGAATCATTTTACTATTAACTATTTTATATAAAATAGCCGGTTCAAAACATTGCAAACTTATTTCTACATCGGGATTCGACCCTAATATCGAAGAAAAGGTTACGGAGAGAATCAACGCTGTGTACACCTATTCTGTACTCCACTTCAAAGAAAAAATAACACTTAAAAAAATTGCTGAAGTATCGAATATTAGTCCAAACTCATTTTGTAGATATTTTAAATTACATACTAGAAAAACTTACAATTTCTTTTTACAAGAATTACGCATTGGCCATGCCAGCAAATTATTAATGGAGAATAAACTCAACATTACTCAAATTATTTTTGAATGTGGATTTAATAATGCCACTAATTTTTATAAATCATTTAAAAGAATAACAGGTAAAACACCTTTTGAATATCAAAAGCAATTTATTGATCATTCAATGAGCTAATAATAACAACCATACAAGTGATTTAAAATATAATTCTGCTATTATTGTCATACCTTGTGACTAGTGTTATTTGATAGTAATTAATCATTTAAGTACATAACTAGATGAATTTTTCGCACAATATGAATCCCCTGGGTCAATCTGATTTGCCTTCGAAAAAGAAGCCCATCTACCCTATTAAAGAGGATCTGCGAAACTATCTGATTAAATATGGAAGAGAAGTTGAACTCCCTTTTGGTTACAAAGACTTACAACGTTTCACTTACACCATTCCACTAAAAGACAAATATGGCAAAGAAACCGCTTGGGAAAAAGTAACGTACGACCTGCATGAATGGTCTTTCTTAAGAGAATGCCTGATTAAAGTTTATGCCATCTTAAAAACAGAAGGTGATATGAGCTATATAGACCATTTAGATGTTGCGAGAATTGATTTCTGCTTTTTTGGTAATAGCCAACCATTCCGGATTCGCATCATCAATAAATTCAATGACAACTACGACCATTATTATATAAAACAAGCCGATGCAAGCAGGGTCTATGGATTAGAACTCGAACATATGCTGTCGCCCAACAGAATGGTGTATTTCACCTGCAAAGACACTTTAATTGAAGAGCATATTCCCGGCATTCCCGGTGATATCTTTATTGCGCAATACTTAAACGACCCACATACCAATCCAATCAGATTAGCAAAAGAGTTTGTGAAATTTAATGAGCGCTGTTTTGTGCATTTATTAGGTGATATGAGAGCTTATAATTTTGTGGTTAATATCATTCCTGATATTGAAGATTATCAATATCGAATTAGAGCCATCGATTTTGACCAACAATCTTACGAAGGAAGAAAAAATTTATACTTACCTCAATTCTTTAAAGAAAATCAACCATTAGTAGAATTGGTATTGAAGCACCTAAACCCTAAATCTATTGAGCAATATCAGGCGGAGGAAAAAACGATGATGACTTTTCGTTTAGTTTCATCACGTTATAGAATTATGGAATTGTTAGATATTATGGATGATGATGCCATTTCTAAGGCGGAGAAAATTACCCAATTAAAAGCATCACTCGCCGCTCATTTTAACAACAGCAATTATCTCAAAGCAAAAACAATGGGACAATTACTAAAAACGCATTTAAAACAGTCCTTAAGAAAGCTATTGAAAAAAGTAACAAAAACCAGCAACAAAATTGCCGACTAATTAAATTCCGATTCCAACCATACGATACTCAAGCCATCTGCAAGTTTATAATTTAACTCAAGCGGATATTGAATTGTGTGTTTGCTAAATACCGCATTGATAATGCCTCCTTGCTGAAGTTGAAAATATTGTGTTTGTAAATGTTCTTTAAAATCTACCTCTCCCTTGCCCCACCATTTATACATGGCTTCTTTGGCACTCCATAAAACTGTCAATTGATTAATCAATTCCTGTTTACTCAAATTAATCAATGAATTTAATTCATCTTCACTTAAAAACTTATGTTGCACTTTTTGCACTCGTTCTGTAATTGTTTCTACATCAATCCCTACATGCATTTTACTACTTACAATTGCTGCAGCGTAATTTTCAGAATGAGAAATAGAAAAATGATAAGCATCATTCAATAAAAAAGGTTTACGCGAATCAGCAATGGTAATTTGCGCCACTTGAAAATCAGGATACAAAAAAGGCAATAAATATCTTCCGGCTAAATGCTGTAACCTTTTTACAGGATGACTAGCAGGAATTGGTATGTTCATATTCTTAAGGAAAAAGGATTCCTCTTCTTCAATTTTCCAAACTGCCATTCTAGTATTTGGAGATACCTCCTGTTGAAAATATAAAGGCACTATAGTATATTATTTAGCATTTTGAATGATAAATGGACAATTATCAATTATTAATTATCTTGCAACTTTACAAAAAGATACATCACCATTGTAAAAGTACGCTTTATGATATTAAGTGATTTGCGAATTTTAGAAGAAATAGAAAAAGGAACGATAAAAATTGAACCTTATAATCGTGCAGATTTAGGCAGTAATAGTTATGACGTACACTTGGGTAAATGGCTTGCAACCTATACTGATGCTGTATTAGACGCGAAAAGTCACAATAAAATAGAATATTTTGAAATACCGGAAGATGGATTTGTATTGCAACCCTCCGGATTTTATTTAGGCGTTACAATGGAGTATACCGAAACGCATGCGCATGTGCCTTTTTTAGAAGGAAAATCCTCCACAGGTCGCCTAGGCATTGATATTCACGCTACTGCAGGAAAAGGTGATGTAGGTTTTTGTGGAAATTGGACCCTTGAAATTTCTTGCAAACAGCCGGTAAGAGTTTACACAGGTATGCCGATAGGCCAACTTATTTATTTCCCGGTTGACGGAGAAATTGAGGTTAAATACAACCAAAAAACCAATGCTAAGTATAGCGGTCAACCTAACAAGCCAATAGAAAGTATGATGTGGAAGAACAAGTTCTAAAGCTTGCCATATTTTGCTTGGTATGCCAGTAACCAACCCAAAACTTCATTATAACTGGTAATGCCTGATACCTGTTTGTTCATTTTTAAAAACTGATCAAACAGACTATTACTGATTGGCACAATATTATTCTTTCGCTTATAAAAGAAGTCCCTGATTAGTTTTCTATCTTTCTGTACAAGTGTATCAATGTGTTGGTTATTATATTCCATTACAGCTTTAAACTGCATAAAATTATTCTCTTTTGCATATAGGATGTATTCCTCGGCAATTGCATAATTCAATAATTCTAAATAAGTAGCATACTGGAAATAAGGATTTTTGGAATTAGATGCTGCTAAATACCCCACAAAATTAGCTTCACTCTCACTAGCGTAACCAATTTGATGTGCTATTTCATGGCTAACAATAAATGGTAATAAAATCCGGGGCACATCTGTTCTAATTTGCGCTTCGCCAGTAAATGGATTGTAATACCCCGTAAATCCCACATAATCTGCTAATGGAGTATAAAATGTTTCTTTTATGGAGGAAGGAGTATATCGCAGAAAAGGATACACTAAACTTAATGCTTCATAGTTTTTATATGTTTCTTTAACGATAGCCTGCACAGGCATTTCCTGCAACGTACTATCTTTTAATATTTTCCTGTAATAATTCGCTTGTGTAATTAATTCTTTGGTTAGATCAACAATCTGTTCTTTCGAATAAGCATTACGGTTTATAACTAATTGATTAGCAATACCTTTCCGATCGTAATTTAATCCCCAAATAGTTTTAAAAATGAGATAAACCCAACACAATAAACGAATCCATTTGCCTAATGAATTTAGAATTCCTGAAAAATTAAAGAATAAAAAGCAATTACTTGATTGACGAAATTGTTTAATACATAATAACAAAAGCCGGCTTCCAATTATAAAATAAAGGCAGTCACCCAAACTAAATGGCAACCATCCCATTGAGATACGTAGTAATTTACCTACAAGTGGATAAAAAATAGCCGAATAGTATTTTTCCACAAAATCAGGGAAATGACCTATTAAAAACAAGAAAAAACATACAATTAGTAATAAACTGGTCTTTTTAAGCTTATTTTGATCAATAATCACAGCAATTGTCATAGTCAAAACTCGATAAATTAACGGTAAAAACAAGCTTATAAACTTCTTTTTATATTGCTTTGGCAAATTCAGGCGATTATTCTACCTTTGCAAACCCTTAAAATGTGGATATGAGTAATCGGCGCGAATATGAAATCGCTTTTGTGGGTTTAAAGCCGGGTGTTCATCCATATGAATACAGGGTAAATGATCAGTTCTTTGTAAGTTATGGCGAGCAGGATTTCAGTAACTGTGATGCGACTGTTAAGCTGAGTCTGGAAAAAAATTCAGGCTTTATGCAATTAAAATTCGACATCGATGGTGCTGTTGAAACCAACTGCGATCGCTGTGGCAACAATCTTACACTTCAATTGTGGGAAGAGTTTAATATCATTGTTAAATTGGTAGACGACCCTGACACCATGAATGAACAAGAAGAAGACCCTGATATTTATTATATCAGCAGAGGGGAAAGTCATCTTCATGTGGCAGATTGGATATTTGAGTTTATTAACTTAAGTATTCCAATTCAAAAGATTTGCCCACCAGATGAAAAAGGCGTGTCAACCTGTAATAAAGAAGTGATAGACAAGTTAGAGCGCATGGAAAACGAGGTACAAAAAGATACAACCCCTACAATTTGGAAGGGTTTAGAAAAATTTAAAGGTTTAGAATAATTTTTTTTTGATATTATAAATTTAGAACAATGCCGAATCCAAAACGCAGACATTCACAACAGAGAAGTGCAAAAAGAAGAACACACTATGTAGCACAAGAAGTTACATTGAGCAAAGACAGTACTACAGGAGAAATTCATGTACGTCACCGTGCTCACGTAAGTGAAGGTAAATTATTCTACAAAGGAAAATTAGTTGCTGAGAAAGCTCCATTAAAAGCCTAATTTTTTCAGTCGATTATTAATTGTAGCTTGCTGAAATGAATATAGGACTAGATATGATGGGAGGCGATTTTGCTCCCCTTGAAGCAGTGAAGGGCATTCAGCTATTTTTGTCTGAAAATCATTCATCAGTAAATATATTTTGCATAGGTGATGAAACAATAGTTACTCCATTAATGAAGGAGCTATCTGTTACATCACCTAATTTGCATTTCATACATGCTCCAGAAGTAATTGGCTATCACGAACATCCCACCAAAGCTTTAAAAGAAAAACAAAAGTCTTCTATAGCCATTGGATTTCAACTATTAGCAACCGGTAAAATAGATGCTTTTATCAGTGCTGGTAATACCGGAGCTATGTTAGTCGGTGCAATGTTCAGCATCAAAGCAATTGAGGGAATTACCCGACCAACTATTGCTACCATCATGCCAAAATTAAATGGTAGTACTGGCCTTTTATTAGATGTAGGCTTGAATGCAGATTGTAAGCCAGAATTATTAAACCAGTTCGCTGTACTCGGTAGTTTATATGCTGAGCATATTCTAGGAATTATAAAACCTGCTGTTGGCCTAGTTAATGTTGGGGAAGAAGAGGGAAAAGGCAATATATTGGCACAAGCTACTTATCCCCTACTTAAAGAAAATAAGCAAATTAACTTTGCAGGCAATATCGAAGGAAGAGATTTCTTTACTGACAAGGCGGATGTAATGGTATGTGACGGTTTCACCGGAAACATCGTTCTTAAAATGGCGGAATCTTTTTATGATATCGCCCAACAAAGAGGTTTAGGGGATGATGTCTACCTGAATCGCTTCCATTATGAAAACTATGGCGGTACTCCTGTTTTAGGAGTTGCTAAACCGGTAATTATCGGACATGGGATAAGCTCTGCAAAAGCGTTCTTCAACATGATTTTATTAGCAGAAAAAATGATCGAAAGTAATCTTTGTGCAAAAATGGAAGAGTCATTTAAAGCATAAATTCAATGCTATCCCCTTTTTAATTCTCACCATCACTTGATATTCAGGATTTTACAAATCTATACCACAAAAAATTTTCCCTGACTAAGTTGATATTGTTCCTTAGGTTATTGCAATAGTATACCTTTGTACAAACAAGTGTTAGCTTTATATGTGGAAAAAGAACATACTGGAAACAATTGGTAATACCCCAATGATCCAATTAAATAAAATCACCCAACATTTACCTGGTACTATATTAGCCAAAGTAGATTACTTCAATCC
>JBIIAP010000021.1:0-18419 GCA_044239855.1 Sediminibacterium sp.
CATCTATTATATGCCTGAAAACTTTTTTGGTGTAATATGGTATGATCAATACTTTAATATGTTGAATGTATTGTCCTCTAGTTCATCCAGCAAATACCCGTATGTTCAGGGGGTACAAAAAGCAATGTTGGATTTTAAAAGTCAAGCAAGCTCATTTAAGCAATTAAAACAAAATTACTTTAATGAAATAGGAAGTTATGCAGCGATCAAGCAACTGATAGATAAAGTAAGTAAAATTGGATTAGAGCCACATGCAGATATCATTGATGAATTAACACAGCGTGCTCCCGAAGATTCTGCAAATTCAATTGAATTTCTGCAATATGTTTTAAGATGTGCCCCTGCAATTAGTTCTGCCGCTCAAAAGTATACCGAAAAAAAAAGAGATAATTATATGATGGCCTGGTGGAGGATGTCTCTAAAAGATCGGATTCAAATTAATAATAGAATAATATTTAAATCACTTAACAAAGCAATTCAAGACAAGAACATCAGTTATGCGTATCAAATTGCATCTTTTCGGCAAAGCACATTTACGGATAAACCGGAAGAAGGATCAAAAGAGCATGCGCAGGTTATGTTGACATACTATAAGGGAGTAAATGATACGGTAAACTATATGCGCAATGTGTTCTCTTATTATGACAGATATTACATGAATGTTAAACCGGAAGAAGTTAAAAGAGAAGACTCGCTTGCTTTAAAAAACATGTTTCAAATTCTACCCAATAAAATGAATGGAGCACTAGTTAGTAAACATCAAACAGATACTTATCTCAATAAAGATTCAACAAAACAGTTGATCCGAAAATTCACACAAACTGTTCAGTTTGCGCCTAAATCTAAATACTATGCCAATGCATTGAATGAAGGAGCTTGGAATATTTATTCTTTTACTGACAATGTTAATTATTTAAATAAAGCAATCTTATTGGCGAAACGGGCACTTGAATTTTCTGAAGAACCAGAAATTGCAGATACCTATGCCAGACTGTTATATAAAACTGGTAATAAACAAGCAGCTATTTTATGGGAGCAAAGAGCTATTAATTTAATTGCTAAAAAAGGACTTTCGTCCAATGAATTTGAAAAAGTATTGCGTTCAATGCAACAGGGTGAAACAAAAATTGATTAGATCAAATTCATCTGAGCAAAAACGCAGATTATATATTTAAAGGATTCAGAAAGCCCTGATCTATCTGCTAAAAATAAAATAATATTACGCGCATTTGATATGCACCATAAATTTAAAAACATTCACATGAATAAATATCTGCTGCTTTCTTTGCTTTACTTAATTTCTGTTCAAAATATGCAAGCTCAAGTAGAGCAAGCTAATCTACCTTTACCTACACCATCGCAGCTTGCCTGGCAACAAGCAGAACTGGGCGTACTCATCTCTTATGACCTGCCTGTTTTTCAAGGAAAGCCTTATAATCAAACAGAGAACAGGATTGTGCCGATTCCCAATATGAACATCTTTAATCCCCAAGAATTAAATACCGATCAATGGATAAAGGCTACTAAGTCGGCAGGTGCAAAATTTGCCGTACTAACCGTAACGCACGAAACAGGCTTTGCATTATATCAAAGTGAGGTGAACCCTTATTGCATGAAAGCCCTGAAGTTTCAAAATGGCAAAGGTGATATCGTAAACGATTTTGTAAAGTCGTGCAGAAAGTACGGAATAATGCCTGGACTGTATATAGGAATTCGGTGGAATGCTTTTTTTGGCGTACATGATTTTAAAATAGAAGGGGAGAGCCAGTTTGTAAAAAACAGACAGACCTTTTATAAAAAAATGTGCGAAGGAATGGTGAAAGAACTATGTACCCGTTATGGAGATTTATTTATGATTTGGTTTGATGGAGGTGCCGATGATCCAACAAAATATGGTGCCGATGTATTACCAATAGTACAAAAGTATCAACCAAAATGCTTGTTCTATCACAACACACAGCTTGCCGATTTTAGATGGGGCGGCTCAGAATCCGGAACAGTGCCATACCCATGCTGGTCAACTTTTGCTTTCCCATTTTCTCATGCAGATAAAAAAGAAATTGTATTTGCTAATAACTTCGAATTATTGAAACATGGCGACAAGGAAGGTAAATATTGGATACCTGCAATGAGTGACGCACCACTAAGGGGTTATAATGGAGGGCATGATTGGTTTTGGAATCCGAATGAAGACAATCATGTATATCCATTAAATCAATTAATGAAAATGTATAACAATTCTGTAGGGCACAATTCAACTTTAATTCTAGGCATAACACCCGATAACAGTGGCTTATTGCCGGATGCAGATGTTAAACGTTTACAAGAGTTTGGTAAGGAAATATCTAAAACATATTCCAATCCTTTGGCAACTGCAAACGGAGCAGGAAATTCGATCGAAATAAAAATACCCCAGGGAAAAACCATTCATCAACTAGTATTGCAAGAAGATATTATTAAAGGAGAAAGAGTGAGAGCTTTTACTGTAGAAGCTGAATATAAAGGTCAATGGCAAAAAGTAGTTGATGGATCTTGTATCGGCAACAAGTTTATTCATCAGTTTACTGCAATACCAGCTGATAAGATACGATTAAATATTACTGCCTCAATTGCAACACCTATTATTAAACAATTTGCAGTTTATTAGAAGCAATATGCATCATACGCTATATTTCTATAGGGCTCTTTAAAGATTTTATCTACATTTTTATTGGATACTTTACGCTAAAGCGATGCTGCATGCTATCCTTAATTTGGCGCAGCCCAAAGTAAGGAGTGCTGATTATGAGGTTCGCCTTTTCTATAAATCTCACCTTACATGTTAATTCCACCAACTAACCAACCTATTTATTGCTTATTTATAAAATAGTATTAAAAAGCAGTTTATATATAAATAATTAAAAAATATAAAAAATAAACCAAAAATGTAATAAAATATTTTTTATTTACAAATTAGCACTTTACTTTTGCATCGAATTAATAATATTAATAAAGATATTGTTATATAATATTATAAAAAATAATATTATTGCGGAGACCAGATACTGCATTCAAAACGGGGCGTAAATCCGAAAAGCCAAACGAGTAGGAGTAAAAAAATATCTTAATTATGAAAAAAATCATTTTAGTGTTAACAGCAGTAATTGCTTTCAGTGCGTCACAAGCTCAAACTAAATTTGGATTAAAAGGTGGTGTCAACTTATCTAAAGAGAGATATCTGGAACTTTCTCTTTCTTCAGACAGTAAAGTTGGATTTTTAGTAGGTGGTTTTGTAACCATACCTGCAGGTAAAACAATGAGTATTCAAACAGAATTATTGTTTCAGACATTAGGTGGAAAAGCAGGTGTCGATAAAGTAAATACTAGTTATTTACAAGTTCCAGTATTGTTTAAATTTAGTGCTGGTAAGAAAGTTTATTTTGAAGCTGGTCCACAAATTGGATTTTTATTGAGCGCAAAATCTGGCAAAACCAATGAAAAAGATGCCTATAAATCTACTGATTTACAATTAGCCTTGGGAACAGGATTTAATTTAAACAAACAAGTTTCTTTAGGTCTTCGTTACGGTTCTACATTAGGTAGCATGATTAAAGATGCAAAAGCTAAAAACCAATCATTTGCTTTATCCTTAGCTTATTCATTTTAATTTATCGTTTAATAATAATGAGTAATAAAAACGGTTCACATGTAAAAATGTGAACCGTTTTTGTGTACTATAATCAAACTACTTAGTATAAAGTTAATACTATAAGTATAATCAAAAATGTCCTTGATGATTTTATTTTGATCAGCTTCATTGAGTAAATAAATTCCTAAATGCTGCATTATATAAATGCTATTGCAGTATATTTTAAAAAACTTTATGCTAAAAAAATGGGTTATTTCAAGAATAATATTTGTTTCCGAAATTATTCATTTATTTTTATAGAAAGCAATCTACTTGTATTATTAATAAATCATATGCCTTTACGTGCTTTAAAATACTTGTTAGTTTATATAACCCCATTGGTGGTATTTCTTTCTATCTATTCAGAAAATTATTGGTCGTTTTCAGCAGTCTTCATGTTATTTGTGCTTATTCCTGTTCTTGAACTTTTTACCAAAGCTTCAACAAAAAATTTAGATAAAATAGAAGAGGAAATTGCCAAGCACGATAAAATATACGATTGGTTGTTATTTGCGTTGGTACCGGTACAATATTTCTTATTGGGTTACTTTTTGTGTCAGGTAAGTCAAGATAATGTACCCATTTACTATAAAATAGGCGCCTCCATTGCATTAGGTATGTCATGCGGTATTATCGGGATTAATGCTGCACACGAACTTGGTCATAGAATAACCTGGCAAGAGCAACTCATGAGTAAAATGTTGTTGCTTACTACGCTCTATATGCATTTTTTTATTGAGCATAACCGCGGACATCACAAAAATGTATCTACAGATCAGGATCCTGCTTCTGCAAAGCTGGGCGAAACCGTGTATGCATTTTATTTTCGGTCTATCATTGGCAGTTGGCTATCTGCCTGGCATATAGAAGCCCAACAGTTAAAAAAGAAAAATGCAAGATTTTGGAGTATTAAAAATGAAATGCTCGTTTTTCAAATTATTCAAGCGTTGTTACTCATCATTATTGGAACAGTATTTGGCTTGAACACATTGTTGTTATATTTTCTTGCGGCATTGATAGGAATTTTATTATTAGAGTCGGTCAATTATATTGAGCATTATGGATTGCGTAGGAAAAAAACGAATGCAGGGTATGAACGAACATTGCCTATTCACTCATGGAACTCTAATCACCCGGTAGGCAGACTCATACTTTTAGAACTTTCTCGTCATTCAGATCACCATTATATGGCCAATAGAAAATACCAAATACTAAGGCATTTCGACGAAAGTCCGCAAATGCCAACAGGCTATCCGGGCATGTTATTATTAGCGCTATTACCCCCATTATGGTTTAAAATTATGCACCAAAGAATTGAATGCTGTGAGCAATTACAAATCTCCAAAGTGTAAGTTTAAATTACTTATAGCTACTTTAGTTTATAGCAACAAATAAGGTATAGGTATAACTCAATCAACTCCTATTTTATGAGTACTATGGCCATAATAGTTATTACTACAATTGCTTATACTTATTTGTTCTTTAAAAATATATGCTAATTATATCACCTTATTTTTTTAAATAGTTTCATTCCATTGCTAAATGCTTCCGCTTCCCATTCTCTATCTTCATAGGGAATATCATTGTAGCTATAACTTACCCCATTCCATAGTACCATACCATTGCCTTTTTTTATTAATGATTTGCTTTCATATTGATAAATATGGATTAGTTCATGGCATATTGCTATTTTTGCTTCTTCTAAGGTTTGATTTTTTCGGATATATATATCATACACTCCATTACTACCAGTTAATAATGCTTCTGCATCTGATGCTACTTTAACATCTTCAATATAAAAAATATTTACAAGTACATCTATACCTAAAGCAGCAGTTCCTTTATTTACAATACTATCTAATACTTTTTGTGAATAACAATTTGATATAATAGTTATAAAAATGAATAAGAATAGTATTTGCTTCATCTGTCAATCGATAATATTTGCTTTTCATTATTTATTTAGAATCTCATTTACATGTTCAATTGCTTGTTGTTAATAGAACTTGTTGTAGAAGAATTATTATTAGCGTTAGTCCATTCTTTAATCACAGTATTATAATCCGGGGGTAAGATTATTGTTACTTGATATATAATAAAAACACCATCCCACCAGTGAAATTTTTCATAGGTGGGATGGTGGATTCGAGTAAAAATTTTGTTAAAAGAAAATTCTTGTAACTCTATGTAACTATAATTATTGCATCAGCATTAATGATTTTGGTATCTCTTCCAATTTAAATCAGCACAAAAATGGAGAGGTAAATTCCTGATACTTTAAAAAGCAGATTAAATGTTTGGTTTATTGCTTACTATACTTTTAACTTTAAAAGATGATTAAAATCATAAGTGCAATGCTATACTAATTTGAATCAGTCTAAAATGATGGCCGTCAATTTAATGGATGATTTTAATCAATGTTTTAAACTAAATTTCCAAAAATGTTCGGAGATTCTATCAGGAATGAAATATTATTCCTGATGTTTTGTGGCTTTAAAACGCCCCTTAATTAAAAAACGAATAATACGCTTTGTTATATCCTTCTATAAATTGCATTTATCAGTTAAACACAGCAATAAATAAATGGCAACAACTATTATTTACCAATATTCTAAAGTTGCTCCTGCTTTAGCAACAATGGCTCTATTGCTGTTTTCACTTGCGAATCTTATTTGTGCTGTTCCATTTGAAGAAGGCTTGATAACCCCTTGAATAATGGCAATGTTTGCAGTAAGACTTGAATTAGCAGAACAGTTATTTGGCAAGTTAAATGCACTACCATAATTAACAACTTCAGGATTGTCTGTATACCGGCTAACATAACTGATGAAAGAGGATGCCGGACCGTTAATTGTCCAGCGACTACCATTGTTGGTCTGTTCGCTGGTATAAGGAATCAGGGCATAAAAACGATAAAATTTACCCGCTGATACATTAAATGACAAGCCTATTACATCTTGTAACGTATTTGAAGTTGCATTTTTATTAGTTACATCTGCTGTTAAAGTCACCACAGTTCTGTTGAAGTTTTCAGTAGGTGCAGCAAATACGCCATCCGCCCTTAAAAAATTAGTTGTTCCACCACCACTTGCAGGTACTACTCCATTTAATGTAGCTGTAAAAGTATTTAACATGGCGGTGGCTTGTGTAGCAGTTAAATCTTCCACATCACCTGTACCTGCAGCATTTCTTCCCTTAAATACTTGTGAAGCAATCTGCGACAACATTCCATTGTTAACAACATTTGCCGCAATTGCAGTTGCATTTCCAATAGATGTTACCGGCCCGGTGAGATTTGCATTGGTTGTTACGGTTGCTGCATTGCCTGTAGTGTTTTGATTGAGTATAGGAAAAACACTTACATCAGCTATATTCATCAGCAAATTTGAAATGAATTGAGATGTAATGTTCCCCGCTGCATCGGCTGTAAGTACTTTTGTATTAACGGTATTGGTTCCCAATTCTTCAAATCTAATGGAACCTTTTGTGTGCAATGCTGCAGTAGGATTATCTGTTCCAATTCCAATTTTTCCAATATTTTTATTGTAAATATCATTGCCACTTATCTTCCATTTACTGCTATCGATATAGTATTTAGTTCCTTTTTGGCTTACAACAATTTGTCCAATACTTTTCAATGTAATTATTGATAAGAGTAGTAGCATCCAAGTTCTTCTCATGTCATATAGTTTATTAGCCCAATAACTTTAAAGTTATTGGGCTAATTGGTTATAAGTATAATATTGTAATTGGGATTATTTAACCCACTGTACTTCAATTAAATCACCAGCAGTCACCATGGCAGTAATAGAAGAAGTTAAATTGATTTGTCCTGCTCCTGTAGTATAATCCGAAACTGGTATAAGTTTCACCCCGTTTCTGTAGACCCATATTTTTGAAACTGCAGAAGGCATGCTCGTTACGATATAGGCCGATTGATTGTTTGTAGCAGTAAAATAATCATTGCCACTTTGCAACAACACTTCAGCAGCTACTCTTTTCAGTGTACCATCTGATGCGGAAACTACAAGACTATCAGTCGCAAGACTACCGCTCTGTAATCCTGCTATTTTTAAATTGTTGGTCGCATCGGTTCCAATGGTAGTAGGCTTAGTAAGTGTGCCACCCAACTCTACTAAATTACCCGTCTTGGTTAATCCATTCCCAAAACTTAAAGCGTTGAAGAGAGACGATGCGGAAATAAATTTAATTTGACCGGATGTGGGGTTCACTACCATTACACTGTCGTTGGTATTTGATCCGGGTTGTAAACCGGTAATTTGTAAAAAATTACTGGCACTGGTTTCAATGGTAGTTACTTTGTTTAAAACTCCACCCAACTCAATTGTCTGACCATTTTTGGTCAATCCGTTGTTGGCCATTTTAGCAAAGCTACTGTCACCAATTTGTTTGGGCGTTACATACAATAAAGTGCTATCAGACTTTGTAATAACAGCTGTAGTGCTAGAAATTACCCATTTGATGTTACCTTTTCGGTCAACAACGTTGGTACTGTCTTTTTGTGCAGACGCTGCAAAGCTGATTGCTGCTGCAATCAAAAATAATACTAGTTTTTTCATGTGATTTTTTGAATTTATAATAATTGAATAATCCTAATTTGATCTCCTTGTTTACAAGGAACTTCTGAAATGATGGAGTTGCTGTTGTTCAACGTACACGATATCATGATGCCATTTCTGTATAGCAATATTTTATTGATATCGGTAATTACAGAAGGTGTTTTAAAGACGGTTTGTCCATTGGTTGCCACAGTTTCAATTTTTGATTGTACGTTGTTAAGTGGATTCGATGGTGTTGCTGGTGATGATGATGTTGTTGTATTACTCGCTTTAATCCATTTAGTTCCGTCACAATAATATAATCCAGGAGTCAGGTCATTACTACTTGAAGTATTGTAAACCACCATACCGCTAGCGAATTTTTTTAATGGCGCGCTTACAGTGGTAGATACAAGCGCAATTCTTGGAAGAAGAAACCCCTTATTCACCGACTCAACTTCTAATATCGCATCTGCGTTGATGGATTTAGGATTCTCCCCAATTTTAATTTGTGAAAAAACAGAAGAACAACTGCCTAGTGAACATACTATTAGTAGCCATAAATAATGTTGTTTAGATTTATTTATATTAAATATGCGCATAGTCTATAGTTTTACAAAACGCTTACCGGTTAGCATCCTTTCTCCTTTATCACTAATTAAATCAATATAGTAACCCCCCTTCGTTAAATTCATTACGTTTATTGGAATAGTATTGATACCATTGCTGATTTGAACGGATTGTTGTAATATTTTTTGACCAAGAACGTTGTAGATAATTAATTCAGCCGCACCGGTATAGTATGAATTAAATCGGAGTTGGATGTTTTCAAATTGACTAACCGGATTCGGAAAAAGTATGGCATTATAGCTGTTACTTGTTTTGCCAATTGCAATGGATGAAATACCTGCTACCATTGTACCGCTGATGCTACAGTCTTCTATATTACCTGTTGCAGTTGGTTTTCCGCTTAGATCAATCCAACTATTTCCATTCCATCCAACCAATCTAAGTTCAGATGGTTTAGCAAAATCAGTCATATCAGGCATGCTTAACGTTATGGTTAAACCCACCCCATTTCCAGTTGTACCGAATCCAAGATTGTTTCCTTCACCAATTTGCCAATCCCATTGCCCGGTTTTACTCACTAAAACAATTGGTTCCTTTACAGATGCAATAGAATGATAGCCGGCATAAGGAGGAGTAGGATCACGATAGTAAGATGGGTCACCTTCCATCCATGCTGTTGCATAAGTGTCCGTTATATATGCAGGTTTTGAAATGGCCAGGGTTCTTAGATCATATTTACTACCAACAGGAAACACAAAAGAAGTATTGCCATACTTTTTTACGTAACCGTCAAAATTAATGCTATCAGAATACCCAATATAAATGGCATTTCCAAAAGAGCTAAAGTATCCCGGGTTAAAGGATCTGTCTGATGTCCAGGTAGTTGTATGGTTTACTGAAATATCAACAGTATCAAAGTTCAATATTTCCCCTCCTGCAAATACATGATTGGATTGAGCATATGAATTCACAATAAAAAATATTTGTGCAGCAGTTATGAATAAATTTTTCATTAATTGGATTTCATGATTTTAACGTTCGTAATTGTTAAAATAGAGTGCAATGTTAAAGTGCTGTTAATGCAAATGAAATGACTGTTGTCAAAGTATAGCATGATACAAATCAAAAAAATCACTATTTCGGTCAGGGTAGATACTGATTAATATCAATGTTCTAATACAGTTAATCTAATCCTCAATATTCTTCTTTGTTCATTAAATACCTTCTGATATGCTTGCTCCACATCCATTTTCATTAGTTGTACACCATAGTAGAGGTGTACAGTTATTGAACTAACAATAAGTACATATAATTTCTTAAGCGCTCTTTTTTTAATTATATTTGAAATGAGTTGACTAAATACAATTGTATGAATCTGCATCTATTTAGGTCTACTGATTGCTAAACCAATTCAATAAATATCAGGCACACTCGATAATATGAAAAGACGAACTGCTGTAAAATCAATGCTATTAGCTCCTCTAGCTTCTATACTGCCAACTTTCTTATGGTCATTTCCTAAAAAGAATGGCCTATCCGTTGATCAAAAGCGGGGAGCATTTTCAATAGATGGGAACAAGATTAGGTTTACCCATCCAGATATTACCCAACCATTTAAAGTAACGATGATAGCTGATACCCATTTGTTTAGGGATGATGAAAGAGGAGTGGCATTTACCGGATATAGTAAGCGTATGTCTAAAGCATATAACCAAACCAAACATTTTTTTACAGGCAAGGAGATGAATCCAGAAATTGGTTTTGATGAAACTTTACAAATAGCAGTAGAACAGCAGAGTTCATTATTAGCACTTGTTGGAGATATTTTTAGTTTTCCATCGGAGGCAGCGATAGACTGGGTGGTAGAAAAATTGAATAAAATAAACATACCTTTTGTGTATACAGCCGGCAATCATGATTGGCATTATGAAGGGATGGAGGGAACATCAGCGTATTTGAGAGATACCTGGATTAACAAACGGCTTGCTCCTTTATATCAAGGAAGAAATCCCTTGATGCAAACCATTGAAATCAATGGGATTAACATAGTGGTGATAGATAATTCTACTTATGAAATTAATGAAGATCAGTTGCAATATCTACAGCAATCATTGTCCACAAAAAAACCTACTGTATTAATGTTGCACATTCCATTATATGCGCCGGGCAGAAATGTAAGTTTTGGTTGTGGTCATCCCGAGTGGGGTGCTGCAACAGATAAGGGGTATGCACTTGAAAAAAGATTGCCATGGCGGGCAGCAGGTCATACAAAAACCACCATGAAATTTTATGATACTGTATATAAGTCAAACAATTTATTGGGCGTTTTGGCAGGGCATATACACAATCAGTCTGTTGATGTTGTAAATGGTATTCCTCAAATTGTTACAGAGTCAAATGCTGAAGGTGGATTTCTGCAAGTGAGTTTTATGCCTGAGTGAAAATCTATCTGTTTTTAAATTTTACTTATAAATGGTTAAATGATAAAAACCAAGCATCATCATTCCACAAACCGATAGCCAACCCCTTTAATGGTTATGATCTCTATGGATGAATCATCTTTTAGGTATCCCCTCAATTTCGTAATATATACATCTAGATTTCTGCTGTTAAAAAATGAGTCATTTCCCCAAATATGCATCAGCAGTTGCTTACGATCTATAACATCATGTTTATTCACCCACAAAAATTTGAGCAATTCAGCCTCTCTGTAAGATAATTTCTTTTCATTACCATCTAATTCAAGAAGTTGTCTTTGTTGTTGATAGCGATAACGCCCGATACAAAGAACATCTGTCCCGTTTAGTATGGTTTGTTTTTTTGCCAGTAAATGCTCCATTCTAACAATTAATTCTTCCATGCTGAAAGGCTTACGTATATAGTCATTGCCGCCTAATGTAAAACCCTTCACCACATCTTCTGTTTGTGTTTTAGCAGTGAGAAAAATAATGGGCACATCTTTTCTGATTTGCCTAATATCTTTTGCCAATTCAAATCCACTTCTGTTAGGAAGCATGATGTCTAAAATACAGATATCCGGTTCGAATTTGATAAATGCTTCGATAACTTTTGCTCCATCATCTATCATCATCACCTCAAATCCTCTGGTTTCCAAGGTTTCTTTTACAATCTTACCTAGAGACAATTCATCTTCTACATACAATATTTTTACACGCATGCCATAGGTAATTGAATGGTGAATACAGTTCCTTTATGTTCTCTATCAGATACGCTGATTGTTCCTTTATGTAGTTTGATGATCTGCGCCACATAACTAAGCCCAAGTCCATAGCCTTTTGTATTATGATGATCCATATGTGGAACTCGAAAAAATGGTTGAAAAATTTTATCCTGATATACTTTTGGTATGCCAATGCCTCTATCTGCTATAGCAAGTATTACTCGATCATTTATTTGTTCTATTGCAATATCAATTTCCGGTTTACCTGCACTATATTTTATTGCATTGTCTAACAGATTATACAACACACTGGTTAGGTGCAGCTGATCTCCTTCAATAATAATATCTCTCGAAACAGTATATATATTTACGCACGCTTCTAATTTGTCAAAACGAACTTTTAAGGTTAAGCATACATTTTCAATAAGTTGTTGAAGAGGAATCTTTGTTGGCTCAATGCGTGTGGCGTCTTTTTCTAACATAGATCGCTTTAGAACATGATCCACAAGTAATTCTAATCGGTTTAGTTCCGACACAGATATGGTGAGATATTCTTTAGATTTTTGAGGATCATCCATGGCATTAAAATTTTGTAAAGCTTCTAATGCCACATGCACGGTTGCGATGGGTGTTTTAAGTTCATGCGTTATATTATTAATGAATTCATTTCTTATATCTGCCAGTCGCTTCTGCCGGTGAAGCGTATGATAAATAAATACAAAGGCAGTAATAAGTATTACAATCATTAATAATGCGCCTGCAATTTGCCCCTTCATTTGTTGGTATATAAACTTTCGTATGTCGGGATATAGTATCTGATAACTATATGGATTTTTAATGCCGGAGAATTGTGCAGAAGTGATAAAACCTTTGAGTGTGTCTTTGGTCTGATCTAATTTTGGAAGTCTATGCCATTCCCATTGTTGACGAACTACCTGATAGGGGAGTGATTGCTGGTTTGTCGGAAGATTTTTTTGAAAATATTTTTTTATAGATGCTATGGGTACAGAGTCGTTCAGCGTTTTATTATCAGTAATCATTCGAATGATTGGAGTCTTTCGAAAAGCCTTTACTCCAGACTTTTGATTATTTTTTTTATTGTCTACCGGCATCTTCATGATAAAGGGACGCTTAGTAAAAAGGGTATCTCTTACTAATGTTATATTGATTCCTTTAGCCATCAAATTAATTGGTTTATTTATGGAATCAGCCATTCTATCGTTTGCTAGTTTTTTTGACTTAATAATAAGTGTTTCCATCAGTTCGGGTGGGAAACCGAGTTGCTCCTTCGGACTAACAATGCGAATGGATGCTATATGTTCGGGTTTTATTGAATCTAATACTTGTACAGCATTGCTATCTGTAAAATATGCACCATTCACACTGAGTAGTAACTTTTGCTTTGGTTTTTTAGCAGCTGTGCGAATGGGTTGAGCCTTTTCTTTTTCTGCATATAGTGTGTCTGCCAACTCGGTAAACAACAAGCTATCTTGCAAAAATCTAGTACGTTGCAGTTGATAGAAACTGTTTCTGAATTGTGCATCTATTCCCTTTTGCAGATTAGTACACTCATCCTGATAGAGCCTTAACAGCCAATACGATTGTCCGAGTGTTACCAATAAAATGGTCAGAATCATCAAGATGATAGATATACGAATGCGCATCACCTGTCAAAGGTAAGTAAGCATTTAATGAAGAAGTGGTTGTTAACATTAATTAACCTTATTTCAACTGCGGCTAACCAGCGCGGTGAATACATTTGTTTCTAAAATTCACTATATGAAATTAAGATTATTATGCACCGGTTTTTTAATAACTACCGGTTTATTGGCCCAACAAAAAACGGGCGTTGTTTTTTATGAGCGCAAACAGCACTTACACAGAAATGTGAACGAGGAAATGCGTGCGATGATACCGGAATATAGGATCAATAAACAGATGCTGCTTTTTACAGATCAACAGTCGCTCTATAAAGCTGTTCCCATCGACGAAGCCCCGGATCCATTCAACACCAGAACTGGCTCATCTATAAAGCTTGGTGGTGGAAACCAGGAGACCTATTTTATTTTCGGACAAAATAAAAAGCTTACAGCTGCTGAATTATTTGGTGATGCTTATCTGATAAAAGACACCATTAAAATACAAAAATGGTCGCTGTTAGCGGAAACCAAAACAATTGCTGGTTTTCTTTGCAGGAAGGCAATAACCACTATTAAATCTTTTCGCCAATCTGTAAGAATAATGGACGGAGGCAGTTTGTCTGGTCAACAAACTCCCCCAGTACCTAAGCAGGTAGATACAGAAGTGGTTGCCTGGTATGCCGAAGCACTACAATCTCCTGCAGGTCCGGAAAGTTATTTAGGTCTTCCCGGAGTGATTTTGGAACTGGATGTAGATAAAGGAGCAATTACTTTTTTGGCAACAGCAGTCCAACCATTAAACGACCTCTCTCTAATAAAAGAGCCTAAAAAAGGTAAAAAAGTAACACAGGAAGAATATAATAATGAAATGAAGCGAATGATGGAAAACATGGGATCAGGTTCCATTCAATTAAGATCCGGTCTATAATAAAATGAAAGCAAAGGACTTTTAGTCCTTTGCTAATTATCTATTTGGTAAAAAAATTGCTCCGGTATTCTTTCCGCTTTTATTTAGGATATACAGAAATGAAAACATGAAATACCTGCTTAATACATTAAATCTGCTGTCTTCAACATATTGCTGATTGGCTACTCTACTGATTCCAACATTTTGACTCAGCACATCATAAGCAGTTAGTTTTACTTCTCCCCGTTTATTCTTCAGGAAACTTTTTGAAATAGATGCTGTCCAGTAAGGTATGGTAGTATTGAAGCCTGCAGCCCTCCCAGTATTTATGGTATAGGTAAGGTTGTTGATTAAGTTAATATTCCCCGGAAAATAATTGGTCATTTCTAAAGTAAAAGCTTTCTGAAGAAAGGTATTATTGAAAGCAGGTTGGAGCGTATAAACCGCTTTACTCCAATTCCATTTGGCTGAAGCATACACCAATAGTTTATTGTCGAGCGCGAAGTTCCAACTCAGGCTAGTGTTAAAGGATTGATTGGTCAACTTGTTTTTATAACCATTTATAAAAGTTGGTGATTCATTGTAGTTCATGCCAATCCCCAAATTAACCGTAGATAGCAATCGGCGCAAACCCATGCTCGCATTGATATTCACTAATGCATTAACAGCACCATCCGTATTAACCGGGGTAGTTATTCTTTGTCCGGTCTTTGCAATTAAATCCGATTGTACGATGGCATTGTCTGTTTGATTAACAGAAGCCATCATAAATAAATTGCTTCTTTTGGGGATATTAATGTGTGTGAATTGCGCAGACAGCGATTGAATATAGGATCTTTTAAGATCAGGATTTCCCTGATAAATATTTAGCGGATCAGCAATATCCGCTACTGGCTGCAGTTGAGTTGCCGAAGGCATTTGCGTATTGGTACTATAGGTAAGATATAGATTTGTTTTTGAACTTATAGTAAAACGCAAATCAGCGGATGGAAGCACATCGTTAAAAGATTGATGCAGTGTATTCCCAACTGATTTGTTTTCGCTGGTAAGTGAAGATTGCTGCATACTTGCTGCAAATCCGGTATGGATCTTTTTAATGTTCGACCTAAATCTGATGGTACCTCCTGTTGCATCCTGATTCATGCTAAACATATTTGTTAAGCCGGTGTTGGCAATGTCAAATTTCCCGTTTTGTGGATTGTAATTCAGGGTTTGCCTATCACTGCTGCCCTTGCTGCTATTGTAATATCCGGTTAACTCCATTAGTGTTCGTTTACCCAATTGCTCGGTAAAGGTGATCGATCCATTGAATAAATTGGATAGAACATTCAACCTATTGCGCTGATTAAATGTTGAATCACTTGATGGAACGCCAAGTGTAAAAAAACGATTTTCTGTGCGTAAATTACCGGATGATTTATCTTCATTGTATCCGACCATAACATTTGATGAAAAAGTTCTACCCTTTTTTCTAAATCGTTTACGAAACAATATATTATTCTTGAACATTAGTCGGTCCGTAATATTATTCCTATCCGTAAAACCATTATTAAGCAACTGGTTATCTGTTGTGTATGATTTAAATGTATTGTAGGCATTGAGTGCTTCTTTTTGAAGTGAAAGTTGAGGAGTGATGCGTATTGAGTGAAAGCTGTCAATTTTTTGATCGATACTTGCATTGAACCGTTGTTGTTGAGTTGATTGATTATTTTCTGATTCAGAGCTGTAAGTAAAATTATTACCTGGAAATAAATTATTTCGAAGACTGTTCTTTGCTGTATGTAATTGAATATTACTCAATTGAAGACTGGCATTAAGATCTGTTTTCTTTTTCCAGCTTTCGTTGATGTTGAGCCCGCCTGCATAGGTATGGGCAATACCTTGTTGTTGATTGCCCATATCTGATACGGGTAAACCTACATCACCCGCATTGATCATCGTTGAACCGGAACTGAGCAACGACTGATTAAAGCTAAGCATATCCGTGAGGGCAAAACCCCGTTTATTGGTATTATTAGCCATGCCAATAAATGAAAGTTGTTGATCGGTGTTAAAGCGATTGATGGTTGCCTGACCGTCCAATCTTTCCTGTGTTCCACCAGCCATTGAAGTCCTTCCAAAAACAGCCTTGAGTTTATCCTTTTTCAGTACCAGATTCATTGTAGTTTCTGTTTGCCCATCATCCATACCGGTAAATGCAGACCTTTCCGATTTCTTCTCATATACCTGTACCTTATCTAACCAATCGGCATTAAGATTTTGTGTAGCCATTTTAGGGTTGCCGGTAAAGAACAGTTTGCCATTTACCAGCACATTTCTTACAATTTTTCCGTTGAAGCGTACATTCCCTTCTTGGTCAACCGTTACTCCCGGCATACGTTTAAGCATATCTTCCACAACAGCGTTTGGCGGTGTTTTATAATTTTCAGTATTGAACTGTATGGTATCGTTGTACAATTCAACCGGAGGACGTTTAGCCATGACTAATACACTATCTAACGTTGATATTTCTTTCAGCAATAAAGAATCAACATCTAACGATTGATGCTTACTTACCATAATATCTTTCCAAAGCGGCGCATAACCAACGTATGATACGGATAGCGTTAAATGTCCGCTAGCAAGCAATGGAATAGAAAATCGGCCGGTAGTATCACTAACGGTAACAAAGAGCACACTGGAGTCTTCATTTTTAATTAATGATACGGTGGAATAGGCTAACGGTTTTTGGAGAGACTTGCTAAATATTTTGCCTGATATAGAATGATGTTGGGCAATTAGCAAAAAAGAACAATGTAGCGACAAAGTCAATAAAATTATTTTAAGCATATACAGTGATTTCAGCCAAAGCTATTCAGCACATGCTCTAGATGCCGTTAAGAAAGATGATATTAGGGTTAATTATGGTTAACATAATTTTTTAACAGTAATTAACCTGTTGTTAGCACTAAAAAATATAATATTGCTGATGCGTTATTTGTTCATCATCCTTATTGTTATAGCTATACCCGGAAATGCTCAAAACAAAATAGTTGGATATATTTTTGATGCACAGCAGCATGTTCCCTTATTGAATGCAAGTGTTTTTTTAAACAACACTTCCATAGGAACCCAAACAAATGATAAAGGTTATTTTGAATTAATAGTACCTGCAGGTAAGTTCGAGTTAATTGTGTCTTCCGTAGGTTATCAAACCTATCAGCAGGTTATTATTGCGCCAACTAATTTACCACTAAGCATCATACTTCATCAAAAAATTGAAACGCTTGATGAGGTTGTGGTGGTATCCGATGCTTATGAAAAAGATGGTTGGAAGAAATGGGGCAAATGGTTTTATGAACAATTTGTAGGCACATCATCATTTGGTAAAAGATGTAAGATAAAAAATCCTGAAGTGATAAGATTTAGGATTTCACCCAACAAGCAATTAATGACGGTTATTGCTAAAGCCCCCTTAATTATAGAAAATAAAGCTTTAGGATATAATATCCGATACCAGTTAGAGGTATTTCAATACGAGTTTGTAAAGCAAAGATTATTTTATGCAGGGTTTCCATTTTTTGAACAGATGAAAGGAGGAACTCGTCAATTACAAAGATGGAAACGCAACAGAGCAGATGCTTATGATGGTTCAGCCCTGCATTTTATGCGATCATTGTACATAGATCAATTAACAGAAGCGGGTTATGATATGCGTTACTTGTTTAAATACCGCAACGAAGAAAAAGAAAGAGTAAAACAGGTATACAAAAAGCGCATATTAACACAGGGAAATGTTATTGATTTGGGAGGTGATAGTTCAGCATATTATCAGCGTATTTTACAACAACCCGATGTAAGAACTGAAACAGGTAAAAATCTGTTAACGAGAGATAGTATTGGGTTTATGAACGAT
>JBIIAP010000022.1:0-18417 GCA_044239855.1 Sediminibacterium sp.
AAATTTGCTTCTAACCAATTCTGCCGTTGAGAGGGATTAGCTTCATAAAAATGCGGGGTTAAGAGTATGGAAGACGAAGTGAGTTTGTCAAAAAGAAATAGTGGACTATTATAGAAAAAAACATCGTTATCAATATAAATAATTTTAGTATAATTATTTAATAGATGTAAAAGAAAACATGACTTTAAAGCCCATCTTAATTTATCTAAATTACCTCGATACTTATTGATTATATTAATAGATAAATCACTGGTTAATTCAGATAATAAAATAAATTTAATTTTTGAGTGTGCATGAATTGGAATGAGATCAGCATCAACTAACAAAACATTAAGTGGTAAATTATTCATCGATAGACTATCGGCAAGGGCATAAACCTTATACAGATGAGACTGAGTAGTAATAGTACAAAAAGAGTAATTGTGCATTATATTGTAAGTAGTGATCTATAAAGAATTGACTGTGTGGTTAATAATCCTTAACCGATGATGGATAGCAGTAACCAATTTAAATGCATGAAATAAAGGATTAATCATAAAAATAATCATAGGAAGAATTATTGGCAAAATTAAAATATCCATTATAATATAGATTCCGAGATGCATAAATAACAGTAAAATTCCATAAATCAATGTAATCTTTTTATTCGTTAAGGTAACTAATGCAAACAACTCTAGAATTAAAGATACACTTAACACAATATAAAGAAGAAAAGTATGATTTTCGATAAACTTAACCAAAATGTCTCCTTTCAATAAAAAAGAGTTATTCACATAATCAGAATATTCCTGAAAATGAGATTTAAGTATTTGTAAGGTAATCCTTTTACCATCTACAACCCAAAATAAACCAGCATCACACAATTTAGAAATAGCTGACAAAGTATAAGCACCAGCAATTACTTGAATGGAGTATTGTAGCGCACTACTGTTATGTAGGTTACTTTGTTCTTTTAAATACGAAATAAATTGAACAAATAATATTAGGGAAAGTAAAGTATTTCTATTGTATAGCCCATTAGATTCCTCAATTGAAAAAGAAATTAAACTAATTATAAAGAGAAAAAAACAAATCCATCGCATTTTGTACTCAAATAGGTATAAAATACAAAATATTAAAGTAAAGATAATAACGATGATTTTTATTATTGGATACAAAATCCAATTTAAATTTACTAATGTACAAATTCCAACTGGAAGTGGAATTTGGTGACTATTTATTATAGAAAAGTAGAAGGTTATAAACCAAAAAAGAATGAATGATATCTTAATGTATAACCATTCAATATCTACCGATGTACCAAAATATTTTTTATTTAACATTGCCATCATACATTAAATAATATTTTTTTTGAATAGTATCGTTACTATAAAAACAAAACAACCTGTATAATTTTATATTTTTTCTTTCAGCAATCGTCGATACATATTTATTTTTTTTAAACATTAATTCAATCATTTCATTTCCAACTAAATTTAATTCCTGTCTGGATTCCATCCCATTCCCATATTGTATTTTTTTATTTTCACAAATAGAATAAAACCAATGTCCCATTTCTCCACCAGACATATTAAATTTATTAAAGGGTATAAATTTATTGTTTGAATCTGTAAGAAAAAAAGAATATGACCAATTCGGGAAAGAACTATACATTGGAAATTTTGAAAATGGATGAAATTCACCAATAATTAAACTAGTAAATATATAGATGATTGCGATGGTTATTAAACTAAATTTTTTTAATATCCGTTTCAATTAATGATAATATGTTATTTTAAAATTTTGATTTTATTCACAATCCAGTTCCATATATTCCATTCATTGTTTCCCCAATTATGATAAACATGAACAAAAATAGGATGATATATATTATTAAAATTATTATCACTTATACCACCAGAAGCATTATCCAAAACCAATCCATTATTTTGAAAGTCTGCTATAAAATTCCATTTCTTATCTAAAACTGGGTGACGACTTAAATTGAACTCCCATGCTGTAGCAATAAGTGTACCCTGGTCACGTGTTTTCCAATCGGACAGCTCAAATATTTTTAATGTTTTCAAATGCCAAGAATCAAGAAATTTATAACTAAGATCATTAAATAAGAAAACACCTCCATTCCAATGTTGCCAATTAGGTTTTCTAATGTTAATATTAAATGTTTTGGAAATAAATTCAGCTAAATGATTACACTGATCATCCCAAATATTAATTCCGTCTTTATTTAACCATTGTTGTTTAATCCGAGAATATCGAAATCCTGTTTCAGTTTCAATTTTTGTCACGTTAAATTCATAAAATATCTTTTCGCCAGAGCTTAAATGCCATACTCTATTTATTTTATCGAGGTAAAAGCTTTGATTGAGCTTGAACTTTGAAAAAGACGTTAAATATTTTAATCCGATAAGTATTTTTTTAATTCGCGTTTTTTTTATCAGTTCCAATTCAAATTGAAGTTCTTTTTGTTTGTCAATTAAATAATTGTCAACAATTTTTTCATTATTTTTATTTACCATTTCCTTAATTGCAATATTAAATCTATCTCTATCTTTTGACCATTTATTTAAGCAACCGCAATTAACAGCATAAGGGCTAAATTTTTGTAATGTACAATGATCAGGAGCAAATCTTATTGGTGCAATAAAGTGATCAAAGATTTGATCGCAGGATGCAGATAAGGCAATAACATCTGTATCTAAATAACAGTAATTATTACCATTCGGTAAAAATTTATGTAACCCAGTTTTAAGAAAAATACTTGCCTGATGATGATTATAATTTGTAGGTGTTTTAATGTCAATAATTTTGTCATGAATTATTTTTATTTCATTTCTTTCAACATCAGTTACAACAAATATTTGGTATTGAGTAAATTTCAACAAACACTTAATAGAAAAATGTAGGGTATCTATATGTTCTTTATCTCCACAAACAACAAATACAAATATATTATTTTTCATATTTATTATTTTTGAACCAGTTTACCATCTCATCAATTCCAAACAGGAGACTGCATCTTGGTTTGAAGCCTAAATATGTATTTAATTTCTCATTATTACAATGCGTATAAGCTAATTCGTTATCCGGTAATTTTTTAAATTGATAACTGACGCTACTTTTCATAGACTTCGCAATTGCATCAACATAATGTTTAACAGAAATAGGTGTCCCATAACCTAAATTAAAAATTTGATGTAATCCTGCATCTTCTGACTGGATTTTTTTGATCAAATAACTAATAGCAAGAACAATATCACTAACATGGGTAAAGTCTCTGAAAATATATCCATCATTATATAATGTTACTGGTTGTTTATTTTCTATTTGCATCATAAATTTATATGCAGCCATGTCAGGCCTTGTCCATGATCCATAAACAGTAAAAAATCTCAATCCGATTGCAGTAATACCATATTGTTTACAATAATTCTCAATCATTACTTCACCCATTTTTTTAGAGGTCCCATAAAAAGAAAGTTGCAGATCAGATGAATCTTGTTCATGCATACAAGTTTCTTGTTGTGGAGAATACACTGAAGAACTACTTGCATAAATTAAGTATTTAATTCCATTTTTACGACATTGCTCTAAAACATTAAAAGTACCTTGAATATTAGCAATTAAATATTTTTCCGGATACTGTAATGATGCAGCAATGCCTGTTTCAGCAGCAAGGTGTATTACCACATCGGGTTTTATATTAAGTTGGTCAATAAAACCATCATTTATATCAAACTTGCTTAAATTAATAATACTCTTACTTCTTATAACAGATGCAATATGCTGATTATTCAACGAATCTATGGAGGAAACATTATATTGATTTTGCAATATTTTGTTTAAGTGAAACCCTATAAAACCTGCTCCTCCAGTAATCAATATATTTTTATCCATGTACAGTTGCTATTAAATTATTAGACTTAAAAATAAGCTAAACTAATTTGCTACCCAATGATTAAACCACTTTTCCATCACTAAAATTTTCCATAGCTTCCAATCATATTTATTATTCAACAATTCATCAATGTATGATTGTTGAATAATGTTATGTTCCACTAATGTAGCATTCGACAATTCTGCTTTATAAAAATCAGTTTGCATATAATAATCATCGGGTCCAACAAAACCTTGTTTTTTTCTTTTTAAAATAATTTCTGGAAGATCGTTTTTAATATTTTCATATAACAAATGCTTGGTTTGATTTGGGTTATACATCAATTTCTCATCAATGCAATAAATCTGCTCAAATAGATCGTGATCTAAGAAAGGCACTCTTACTTCCAATGAATTAGCCATACTAGCCCGATCAACCTTGGTAAGGACTAATTCAGCCATAAAACATTTGATATCTAAGTATTGAATTGATTTTAAAGGCGATAATGACTTATTATAATGTTTGCGATAAAACCAATGACTGTCTTTAGGTATATAACGATGTAAATGCGGACATAACATTTTTTTTAATTCTTCATTATCAAACCAACCCATGGCCATAGATTTGGCATAAAAATCAACGGTATCGTTTGTCTTAATTTTAGCTATAACTTTAGAGAAGTAATTTGTTGAAGTAGTTTTATGCTTAAAATCTTGTTGCCAAGTATACCCAGCAAATAGCTCATCTGCTCCTTCCCCACTTAAAACTGCTTTTCTGGATTTAGCAGCTAATTTAGCCACCATAAAAGTAGGTATAATCGAAATGTCTGCAATTGGTTCATCATATACATTAGCCATCGCATCAATTAGAGATATGCTTTGTTGATCAGCGACTATAGATTCATGTTCTAATTGAAGATGATTAGCCACCAATTTAGCAAAACTATGTTCACTTTTGTCCCAGTTTTCAAACCCTATTGAAAACGTTTTAGGTGATTCACCTATGTTTTTCATAAAAGATACCAAGGCACTACTATCATACCCTCCACTCAGGAATGCTCCTATTGGAACATCGGCTTTAGTATGTTCAAGAACTGATTTTCTTAATAGCTCCCCTACTTCATGAATCAAGTTGTTACTATATTGCTTATTGGGCATGAAAATTAGTTCCCAATACTCTACGACATCATATTTTAAGCTAGTGATATCAATACTGATATAATGGGCAGGTTCAACTTTATAAATATTTTTCCAAATTGTTTTCGGAGAGGGAATATATCGATATACAAAAAAGTCTGCAAAAGAGCTATAGTCGATTGTTTTATTTACTACTCCAGAACCAATAATTGCTTTTAACTCAGAGGCAAATAATAATTGATTATTACTGATATAATAATACAAAGGCTTTATACCAAATCTATCCCGTATTAAGTACAGCTGATTAACTCTTTCATCTAAAATAGCAATAGCAAACATGCCTTTTAAACGTTTAACAAATGAGATTCCCCATATTTCATAAGCAGCAATAAGCACTTCGGTATCTGAATTGGTATTAAAAGAATAAGAATCAATTAACTCTTGTTTCAGTTCTAAATAATTATAAATCTCTCCATTAAAAGTTATCCAAATATTTTTTTTATTGTTACATAAAGGCTGATTACTGGTTGCTGTTAAATCAATAAAAGCTAATCGAGTATGACCAATTGCAATTTGATTATTTGCTGAAATATATACCCCCTCAGCATCTGGTCCCCGATGACGAAGTGATTCAATCATTGATTGAAAGTGTTCTTTATTTATTTCATTAGTATTATTAATCCATCCAACAATTCCGCACATAATTACTTGTTAAATGATTATTTAAAGATTGATTGATAGAAATAATAATTTTTTTTCAATTCTGCCATAAAGTATAAATAAAAGATCTTTTGCAATTGAGTATCTTTTTTTAAAGAACGTTCCAATACTAGCGTATATTCTTTTGTTAATGCGGAATATATATCTAATAAATAATCTTTAAAATCTATTCTTTTAGTCAATGATTGCAGAAAAAGTGCATGAGAATTATGAAACTTAACATTGTTAGATTTAGAAATACCCGGTGCATGGTTTCTGTATACACTCATGATTTCATTTAAATAATAAAACTTACTTTTTACAATAGCCAAACAACACAATTTCCATATTATCGAATAATCATCCTTAAAAAGTAACAAATCTAACTTCTTTAAAAACGCTGAACGAAGAACTAAAGAAGAGGTAGGAATGATTAATCGCTTAAGAATATCTGAGGGATAAATATCATTGTTATACTTATATATTTCAGAATATTTTTTAGAATTCCCAAATAAAATAGCTGAAGATTTTAAATCACTTAATATGGAGGTATCATGAAAGCAACCGGAGTAGTCGGAATTTGATTCAAGAAAATCAACTTGCTGCTGAAGTTTTAATGGTGAAGACCAATAATCATCTCCATCAACAAACGCAACATATTCACCTTCTATTTTATTGAATATACCTAATGCATTTTTTAATACACCACTATTGGAACTTGAATAAAAATCCTGAATAGGAATAATTGTAGTTGATTTAAATAATTCAATTTCTTTTTTAGTCTCATCAGTAGACCCATCATCTGCTATAACAATATTGAACTTGAAGTTTGTTTCTTGCATTCGAATACCTTCAAGAGTTTGCCTGATGAATTTTTCATGATTATATGTCAAGATAACTACGGTGAGTTTCATTAAGGCAGTTTATTGCAATAGTTTAATAATGCTTTCTGGTATCGAACTAGCTATTGCACCTTTATTTAATTGTCTATCCCCAATGAAAGAATTTCGGCCATGGAGCAATCGTCTATCTTTAAAAAAAACAGCTTCGCCGGGATTTAATTTAATTTCTTTTAATTCACCCGATTTTTCAATTTGAGTATCTAAAAATAATTTAAAATTATTTATGACCTCCCTATTTTCATCATTAATAATTGCTCTGTAATAATTCCAATTAATTTTCCACCCTAACTCATCATTTGATAAAATAAAGCCTTCATAATTAGTTATAGGGTTTTCTTTTCGACCAAAATGAATCTTAGTTTGTTGCAATTTTTGAAATAAATCAGTCTCATTTTTTATTAATAAATCAACCAATAGATCAACATCAATAAAAGTTGTTGCCCCCCCAAATTCTGCTTGTTCTGTACAATAAAAAAAAGAAGTTTCAATTTCAAAATTAAAATATCCGTAATCTGTATGAAGTGGCTGAGACGTTGCACTGTGTTTATATGTATCAGCAGCTTTGCTTTTATCATATTTTATTTCTGTCCATTTATTTGCCTTTATTTCGCCGGTTACAGGGTCCTCTTCATAAATAATTGGAATACCAATTTGCTTAGCCAGTTGTCTGTAATATTGATCGAAATCGATTATATTACTATCAGGTATCACATGCACAAGCTTGTGTTTACCATACAAAGTAACAAAATCAGAAAAAGGTTGACCAGTATGATAATTTGTAAAAAATAACATTTATACTATTTTTGTTCCATCTGGAATATCTGAATCAATAATCTTTCCTACACCAATCCTTACCTTATTTCCAATTTTAATACCGGGTAATATTACAGAATTACAACCGATATATGAAAAAGAGCCTATGGAAACATTCCCTAAAACACGTGCGCCAGGCCCAAAGGAGCAATATTCACCAATGGAAACATCATGCCCAATTATGACACCACAATTTAAAAAAGCACCCTCACCAATAGTAACACAACTACTTACCACTACATCTGGTTGAATTATGCATCCCTTTGATATATTCGAAAACTCACTTACATTTTCTCTAAGAGCTATTACAGTAGTTAACACGCCTCCCCACATCTTTGCTTTTTGTGTCATTCGCAATCGATTTACAGGATTAGCAATTGCAGACACAAATAGGTTTTCACGTTTAGTAAAATGCTCAATTAAAGCTACTTTAGATTTTATTATTGGATATCTATTTACAAATAATTCATCCAAACAGTCAGATCTATCATTATAAAAATAAAAATTTTTATGTCGAAAATCTCTTGCCAAACTACCTACTAAATCTTTAGCCAAACCACCTGTACCTATTATTACCATAACTAGAATGACTGTTTTTTAATATTGATTAAAGCATTTTGAACATAAGTTGATTTTTTCATTTTACTTAACCAAAATTTATTTAAAATATTATATATATGCGGAAGCTTCTTTGGTGTGTCTATAATTAATACAGTTCTTGGCAATGTACCACAATTCCAAGCTTCGTGTTCAAAGGTATCATCAAAAACAAATATTTCTTTATTTTTTAGCTGCACGGTATTATTTACTACACGTAAACCTGTATTTATATAGTCCTTAATATCGATGCCGATCTGGGATCTTACTACACCATGGTTATTCCCTACATGAGGTGGTATTCGTTTTCCCGGTTCTAAGGTAGAAAAAAATACTAATGTAATATCATTTTCCCATTTCTTAACTATTTGCGACGTTATAGGGAAATAATCTAGCCCAACATTTGTATAATATTCATACCCATATAAAAAAACAGCTTTCCATTTTTTATCATCATTCAGGAGCTTTTGCTCATATGATACATCATCTATCGGAATCCCAGTTGTAAGTTTAATTTGTTTAAACTTATTCCATTCATTGATAATTTCATCAATATACTGATGAAAATCTGAGATACAATCTGGTTGAGGATGACCAAATGGTATTCTTAATCGAAAAATCTTATTATCTAATATTTTTTTCAATAGGCTCATTGATAAAATTGCTTAGCATGATTTATAAATAATGTCAAATTTTGTAATAAATTATTGCTGATTTCTGTGATGCTTTCATCCTCCATTTGAAAAAAAGGATAATTCCCATTATAAAAATCTTCTTTAGGATTATTTTTTAAAAAATGATCTTGATCAACCTGATAAACTAATAATTTATTTTTTGCAATTTTTTCATCCCGATGAAAATTAAGTAATTGGGCTCCCTTTGAAACAACAACTGACTCTATTGCAACACGTTTCGTTGGCAAATAATTAATAGAAGATCCGTGAATTAAATTTCTGTGAAATAACAATACCTCACCTGCCTCTATATTAATTGGCACAAAATATTTTTTTAATAATTTTAATACACTTCCCTTTATAGGATTGAAACCAAATTGTCTTTTAAAATTTTTGTTAATGTGACTTCCAGGGAAAATCCATAAACAACCATTTAACCGATGCGATTTAACTAATGGCATCCAGGCATTAAGAGAAAAATGTATATTTTCATCAACTATAGCAGAGTCTTGGTGCCATATGCTGCTTTTCAACCCAAAAGGTTTAATAATATGAGATACCGGATATATATCAACTATACTTTTATCCAGCCAACTTTCTAAAGAACCATTTAAATATCTTCTGACTATATCGTTCGAGGTTAACTTTGTTTCTACATCAGCATTGATTAGATTAAACAATTCTCCTTTAGGGTATTTTTTTTGGGTAATTTTAACTAAATCTGCTGTTTCTATTTTTAATTTAGACAACAATTTAGCATCTATTTTTCCCAGCTTTGTATAGCCTAAATATTCCAATTCTTTTAACTTCAATTCTTTATCAATTGTATTTATCATAATAATTCAAAAAAATTACCAACTAATTTTATCATTAAAATATGTATAAATTAAACTAGCAATATAATCCACTTGATCTTCGGTAATATCACTGTGCAATGGCAATCGTAATATAGTTCTAGAAATCTGCTCAGTATGTTCAGCTCCAATATATCTACCTATTTTTTTTCCTAAAGATGACAGATGAAGTGGTATGTAATGAAATAAGGCCTCCACTTTATTTTTACTCAAAAACATCCGCAAAGACTCTCTTTCTTCAAAAGAATTTAAGATGATATAAAACTCATGTATATTTTTTGAAAGATTTTTTTTTGAACCCAGTTTGATTTTGCATGTACTTTCGAGGTGTACAAGTCTGTTATAATAGTGTTGCGATATTTTTTTACGATGAGCTAAAATGGCATCTGTATTTTGGAGTTGTTCAAATAAAACGGCTGCATTTAATTCATTCATTTGATATTTAGAACCTATATCAACCCACTCATAGTATTGAACATTATTTTGTTGGAACTCCATTCTATTAGTACCTAAATGATATACATTATTAGCCCGACCTACAAATTTTTTGTTATTAATAATTAAAAGTCCACCTTGAACTGAATTTATTTGTTTAGTAATATCAAAACTAATTACAGAAAAGTCTCCCCAACTCCCTAAAGGTAAATTATTGAAACTAGCCCCAAATCCCATTGCGGCGTCTTCCACTAAATAAATATTATGCTTTTTACAAATAGCCTTGATTTTAACTAAGTCGCAAGCGTGACCAGCATAATGCATTGCAACAATTGCTTTAGTTTTTGTTGTAATCGCTTTTTCTATTAAGTTTTCATCAATATTCAAGGTTTCAGGATTAATATCAATAAAAACAGGAATTGCACCTTTTGAAACAAATGCATTTGCTGAAGAAACAAAAGTAAAAGAAGGTACAATGATTTCATCACCCGGTTGAATATCAATTAGCGTTGCAATGATCTCTAATCCCCCGGTTGCTGAATGAGTAAGATATAATTCAGCATCGGTAAAAGTATGTTTTAGTACCTCAATAGATTTATTAGAAAAATATTTACTGCGAAATAATTCATAATCATTAAAGAGTAAATCAATATTTTTGGTATAATTTGTTGAATTATATATACTATTAAATAAAATCTCTCTCATTGATTCGAATTGCACATTTAATTAATCCGGTAAATGTAACTGAAAGCTCCAATTTTTACAAATACCAACAAATTACCTTTAAAAGTATTGTAGAAGCGCTTAATTACACTAAATCAGTATCAGATATAAAATTATTTTATACTAAATTTTCGGATGAAATTATAGATATCCCCGATACTTTTACACAATTATCTGATTTACAAGGCTCTATATTTGATGTTACGCAAAAAATGCATGACAAAAAACTCCCATTTATCAAGGAGATTTTTGATAAATTCAAAGAAACAGGTAGCCCGGATTATTATATATATACAAATGCCGACATTGCTTTAATGCCATATTTTTATGAAGTATTAAAAGAATATATATTAAAAGGACATGATGCGATTGTAATTAACAGACGTAGAATCTGCTCACTACATGCAGAAACTACTTCTTTGTCTGAATTATATGCGAATATTGGAAAGTCGCATCCGGGTTTTGATTGTTTTATTTTTAAAGCTGATCTATTAAAGAAATTTAATTTAGGAAAAATTTGTGTAGGCATACCTTTTGTAGAAGCTACACTTATAAATAACATTGCAGCCTTTTCAACAAATCCGCTTTTTGTGGCAAATGCGCATATAACCTTTCATATAGGCTTGGAAGTTATGCCATCAAGAAATAAAGTATATTATTGGCACAACAGAAAGGAATATCTCAATAACATCCATCCAAAACTAAAGCCCTTTTTAAGTCTTAATCGCCTCCCCTATGCTTATCTCCCATTTTATTTGAAATTAATAAAATGGGGATTAAACCCAGCGCTATTTACTTTAACTTATTTGGAATTAGAAAATAAGAATATGAAACAAAAAATTTTGGCACTTTTAAATGAATTAAGATGGCGCATTTTACAGCGGTAGCAACTAATTTGTTGCTCCTAATAAATTAGTTAAATAAGCTTTCTTTTCATTGAATTTTTGAGAGAACATTTTATATAAATCAAACTTATCATTCATTTTTGTTTCAAAATCAAACCCTAAGAATAGGTTGTATTCAATTACTGCCATATTATCTTTATTTACTTTAGCGTAAACTTTAGTTAAGTCAAGTGTTTCAAATGCAAAGGAAAGGATCAAAATAGAAGCAGCTAATGCGATTCCTGTACCTCGATATTTTTCTTCCCCAATAAATAATCCAGAATGAGCAGATTTATTAATTTCATCAACTTTGTTTAAATGTATTAATCCTATTTTCTCATTGTTAGTTTCTATAATAAAATAATAATTTTCAATATTTTGGATAGTTTTAAACCATTCTTGTTGTGCTTCTTTGGTTATATATTCCTGATATTCCATGAAAGAAGCAATCAATGAATTATTGCGCCAATTCCTTACTAATTCAAGGTGGGATATATTCAGGGGAATTAAATTAATACCACTTAAGTACATATCAATATATTTTTGAAATTAATACCTGGTCTAAATTTTGTTTAGCAATCCATATCCTTCTGATATATTCTCCAATAATTCCTAAAGAAAAAAGAATAATTCCGGTAGAAAAAAATATGGCAACAATAATTGAAGTAAAACCAATAGCCACACTAAAAAAAAGCTTTTGATAAATATAATAGGTGCCGATAAAAAAACAAAACAATGAAATTACTAATCCCATTCTTGTAATAATTTTCAATGGCAATGATGAATGTAATAATAAAATAGAAAAAGCCATTTTAATTAACCTGAAAGTTGAATACCCAGATTCTCCAAATTCTCTTTTATTATGATCAACCAAACAAGTTGACTTTTTGTAAGATGATAATAATAGATAATCATCTACAAAATGAATTTTTCGTTGGTTTTCTTTAAATATTTGTACAACATTTTTCTTCATCAGTCTACAAGAAGTGACTATAGCATAATCTTTGTTTTCAGTATTTAATATTTTCTTTAAAATATTGGCCCCAAAGTTTCTAAAAACATGATGTTTCTTTATAAAATAATTTCCGTACACCAAGTCAGCATCTTCAGCGATTAAACAATTATACATCTTGTTAATAGAATATAAATCATGTTGTAAATCATCATCAATAGTTGCAATAATTTCACGAGTGCTTAAATGAAAACCAACAGCTGTTGCTGTATGTTGTCCATAATTTTTAGCAAGCCTTATTAACTGCCACGAATACGTTACTTGTTTTAAAACCTGAATAAGCGCACGTTCTACATCATCAATACTGCCATCATTAACAAAAATTACATGCGGATTAAATTGACTCTCTTTCTTCCAATCTTCTATCGTAAAAACTAATTTCTCACAAAAAGCCGAAGAATTATATATGGGTATAACAATATCAAGCTCTATCATATTTCAAGTGTATTACAATAGATATCTTTTGAAATAAACACTAAAGCAGAAGCAATAGAAAAACCAACCCCAAATCCTGATATTAATACCCAATAATTTTGTTCGTAATGGGTATTAACAAATTTTGACAATGTAATCGGAATACTGGCAGATGCCGTATTACCATATTCAAAAAGTGTACTTGGTATATTTTGAGGATTTAATTTTAGTTTGCTAGCAATTGCACTGTTTATAATTTGATTAGCTTGATGAAATACAAATACTGAGGGCACAATACAATCCTTTTTAGTAAATTCTAGTAACCCGTTAATATTTTCTGGCACATATCTTAGTGAATAATTAAATACATCTATTCCATTCATACGCATCACTAATTGTTGGTGCTCATTCAATTCGGCATATATAGCATGTTGCCCACTTCCTACTGTTTGTAAATTAAAAAAAGCTGTTCTTTCATTATGCTCAATACTACATTCAATACCAGTAACTGAAATTGCGTCTGAAAAAATTGGCTTGGTAGATTTATCGTCGCTATCGATTAAGCTTGTTGATAAATCACCACAACATAGAATTGCTTTTGCATTAGGTTTTCCTATAGATTGTAATAATGAATAAATTGTATTTAACCCATACACATAGCCGGAACATCCTAAATTAATATCCAAACATATCGTATCTGGTAATAAATTTAGTTCATCATGCAGTTGACAAGAAATTGCAGGAATATTTAAATTTGAAGTTTGAGTAACACAAATCAATACATCAATGGCTTCACCTTTCCACCCTTGCTTATCTAATAACTCAAGGCAGCCTTTTTTAAAAAGAGATTTAACACTATTACTCAACTTATCAACTACCCGCCTATACCGGATACCGGTATGCTCAACCATTTTGATTCTATCTTCTTCGTTAATTAAATTTAAGTCAAGATTATCTTCGATAATGGAAGGAATGATATTTACTATACCCTTAATAAAAATACCCTTATAATGAGTAAATGCCACTTAAATTATATTTAAGTTTATAAAATCATTAATATCTCCTAATGTAGTCATTTCTGCAAGTGTTGCGCTTGAGATCAACACACCAGTTTCTTCATTTATTTTTGAAATAAAAAGTAAAGCATTTAGAGATGACCATTTTGGTAATTCCCGGAATTTACTATTCAGTGATAATTGATCAACTGAAATATTGAATTCGCCAGCCGTTAGTTGAATCATATTTACAAATTTCTTACTCACTATCTAACTTTTAGTAAAACAAAGATTAAAAATTAAACAGATAATTCCCGTATATTTTACAGATTAATAATTTAAAAATATAAAAACTTATTGATTAATTGAAAAATAAGATAATATGTAAGGTGATTTATCGTAAAAGTGTAATATGCATATACTTATTATATTTCCGCATTAACAAGACTATAAACATTGAGAGTGAGCATATAATTAACTGTTCTCGGACTATTAAACTGATCATCCACTATAAAATAATATCGATAAAATTTTCTTTTTTAATAACCCTTTTTTCAACTACTTCGAATGATTTACATACTCCATATATCGGTTATATAAATGTCCTGCTTGTAAATAAGCAGATTGAGGACTCATGAAGTGAGAAAACTCAAATGTAATTGCTTTGTCATAACCTGCTTTTTGTGCAGCAGCTAATTTCAATTTTAATTTTTCGAACTTTATTGGAAAAAACTTGATTGGCATATCCCTGTCAAAACTTTCTGCATTGGTCCAACATTGCATACCATATCGATCCGCTAACTTTTTATTAATTATAAAAAAGTCTTCTAACTGATCATAGTCAATATGACCATCCTGGAATGCCACTGCATCTACCGCACCCTTTATACCGTCAAATATCTCATTCCATTCTTCTTCATGTTCTTTCAAGGAAACAACATCTTCTTTTGAAATAGATGAGCTAGATGCTAGTACTGCTTTTTTGCCATCAATCCAAGGCGAAATTAGCGTAGGCAAACCATTACTCACAGACTTACATTGTAAGCCCAATGTGCTGAATGCATTGATTACTCCTTTAGTTCTACGACTGATTTCCATACTTAAATACCACCCTTTAAAAGAAGGATGATGACCATATCTATTCCATACTTCATCAATAACAAACTGATTATCTATTATTTCATGAGAAATATCACCAGTATCCCAATAGATACCACTATCGTACAAGCCAAAATAAAATTTCATCTCGTATTTGTCAGCTAGTCTTAAAAACAATTCTACCAAATCTACAGAAGGTTTATAACAACCATATTTATTTATTAGGTACGTTGATTCATAAGTGAGGAATTTTCTGTAACCACACCGAATAAGAATAACCGTATCTATGCCCATAGTTTTCATATGAAGAAAATCATTATCCCATTCCAATTCGCCCCAATTTTGATGAGGAATATCATGACTAATTTCATCAATAAATGTACCGGTGATTAACATATCTATTTACTTTAATTATTATTTTCTTCAAACTTTTGTAATGGCACCAACCATGTTACCAAAAATGAAGGTATCGTTGAAAAAAGCACCCAAATAAAAAAATCTTTATAACCCAACCAATCACTCACAAATCCACTTACCATTGATGGCAATAAAAAACCCAAACTTACTAACCCACTTCCAAAAGCATAATGTGCCATTTTATATTTTCCAGGAGCAATTTGTTGCATGATAAATAGAATTAGCCCAACAAAACCAAATCCATAGCCAAAATATTCGATGGCAACAGCAGCACCAATTATATATAAATTATTAGGCAAATAAATAGCCAAACAAGTATAAGCTACAAATGGAATATTAAAAAAACAACATAAGATCAATAATGATTTTCTGGTAAGTCCTGTTTTAGACACAAAATATCCCGCGGCAATGGAGCCCAATACAAATGCTATTGCACCAAACACACCATATAACATGCCAATTTCAGCAGTAGATAATCCTAATCCGCCCGTTTGTCGAGGAGCTTTAAAGAAAAGAGGGATTATTTTTATTGCTTGCCCTTCTGCAAATCTGTATAGAACTATAAAAAAAAGACTGTATACAATTTTCTTTTTCTGAAAAAAAGTTACAATCACATCTTTTAATGTGTCCAAACCTGCTCTGAAAGAATTTGTTTTAGATTCCCCTGCACTTGATGGAAGTTTTTTCCTGTTATATAAACCCAATGCAATCATCACCAATGCATAAATCAATAAAACAACTATCCAGGCCTTTACCACTCCTATTGACTGTTCAAGCTGTCCAGCCAATGACACCATCAAACCTGCTGAAAATATTTTAGCGATATTGTAAAATGCACCCTGCCACCCAACATATTTAGCTTGATCTTGTGTTGATAGTTCGTTTAGATATACACCATCCGCTGCTGTATCATGCGTAGAGGCACTCAATGCAATTACAAAAAAAACAGCAATAGATAACCAGAAATAATAATTAGTCTGAAGAGATATTGCAGCCAAAGCGAATAATATTCCTGTAAAAATCTGAGTGGTATAAACAAAATACTTTTTTGTTTTAAACATTTCTAAAAACGGCCCCCAAAATGGTTTAATCGTCCATGGCAACATAATTAAGGATGTCCAGAATGCAATAGTACCATCAGATAATCCCATATTTTTATACATGATGGAAATAGTGGTTGACAATGCAACAAATGGCAATCCCATTGCAAACCAAGTTGAAGGTACCCATGTTATTGGATGCTGTTTATTAGAAGAGACGGTGTTCACTTTTTGATTTTTTAATTTAAAAATTAAGTTAAGTAATTAATCAATGATTTTATTTTACAACTGAAAATATAAAAATAATTGAAATATGCGAAGTAATTTTTAAACTTTAGCGTAAATTGCTTGATAAATCAACCTATCATAAAATTGCAATTTTTAAGGTTTGATACAAACTAAGAAAAATCATTTTCGAATCTATCTGAAAGATAAAAATATCAGTCCATGAAACGAATTTTATTCATAACAGTCATCAGCGTTTTATGTATTTCCAACATAGATGGACAAAAACTAACTGATTTAGTTGATCCTTTTTTAGGAACAGGAGGTCATGGACATGTATATCCCGGTGCTACCATTCCTTTTGGTATGGTCCAACTAAGTCCGGACAATGGTGATGAAGGATGGGACTGGTGTGGAGGGTACCATTACAGCAGTAAAACAATTGCTGGATTTAGTCATACACATTTAAGTGGAACAGGAATTGGCGATTGGTGCGATATTTCGGTATTACCACTAATTGACACCAATGAGATGAGAAAGGTAAAAATAAAAAGCCCTTTTGAACACAAGAATGAAAAAGCCCGACCAGGCCATTATTCAGTAAAACTTAATAATGGCATTAATTGTGAGTTAACTGCAGCTGAAAGAACTGGATTTCATCGATATACTTTCCCAAATGAGAATGGTTGGTTAAAATTTGATATGGGTTTTAGAATTAATTGGGATGGTAGTACAGCTGGTATGCTATCTATCATAGATGATTATACCATAATAGGCTATCGTTTCAGCAATGGTTGGGCCAAAGGTCAAAAAATATATTTTGCTGCTAAATTCAACACGCCCATTAAACAGCATGTTTTCTTAAACGACACCTCTCAAACAAAAAATACAGCACATGGCAAATTGGTACAATTAGCATTACAATTTTCAACTAAAAACCCATTGGTATCAAAGGTTGCTATTAGCACCGTAAGTACGGAGAACGCATTGTCTGAACTAAATAAATATCGAGCCGTTTCATTTGAAAATGCTGTTAAAAGTGCCAATTTATTATGGGAAAATGAATTGCAAAAGATTAAAATCAATACAAATGATCGGGCATTTGCAGAAAGATTCTATACTGCTTTATACAGAACATGTCTGGCTCCTGTTCTACAGAGTGACGCAAATGGAAGCTATCAAACACACGATAATAAAACCTTACAATTTAAAAAAGGAAAAAATAAATATACGGTATTTTCACAGTGGGATGTTTTCAGGGCATTGAATCCACTATTCACCATAACGCAGCCCGATAAGTTGCCTGATATGATCAACAGTATGCTTCAATTATATGAAGACAATGGCTTGTTACCTGTTTGGGATTTAAGTACCTGGGAAACGAATACCATGACTGGCTATCACAGTATTCCAATAATTGCAGATGCAATACTTAAAAACATTAAAGGATTTGATTACAACTTAGCTTATGAAGCTATGAGAAAGAGCGCATTTCAGCAACAACGTGGTACTCCTGAATATATCCAATATGGATACCTTCCCCAGGACAAGCATGGCTGGAGTGTAACCATTACATTGGAGTATGCCTTTGATGATTGGTGCATTGCACAAGTAGCAAAGCA
>JBIIAP010000180.1:0-5742 GCA_044239855.1 Sediminibacterium sp.
TTACAATATCGCTCTGCACTTTGGGGGTTGCAGTGGCTGTTAAGGCTATTACCGGAATATCGGGATTGATGATATCCATCATTTCCCTTAACCGGCGGTATTCCGGACGAAAGTCATGTCCCCATTCAGAAATACAATGTGCTTCATCTACTGCAAAAAATGAAATATTCAGGTCGCTGAAGTATTCCAGATTTTCTTGTTTGGTTAGGGTTTCAGGGGCAACATACAAGAGTTTTGTCTTCCCGCTGTTTAAATCATCTTTAACGGCCTTTATTTGGCCTTTATTTAGAGAGGAATTGAGGAAGTGCGCAACTTCATCGTTTTCGCTATACCCTCTAACTAAATCAACCTGATTTTTCATTAGGGCTATCAGGGGTGAAACAACGATTGCACAGCCAGGCTTCAACAAAGCAGGTAATTGATAACACAAGCTTTTGCCACCCCCGGTGGGCATAATCACAAAAGTATCTTGTCCATCTAATAAACTATTAATAGCACTTTCCTGAGTGCCTTTAAACGCTCTAAACCCAAAATATTTTTCTAACGCATCATATATGTTATATTGATGTGCAATGATTTCCTGTGGAGGGGATACTTTTTTAGTGCTGCTTTTTTTTTCCGTGCTTTTCTTAGTCGTTGCCATTTCTCTCAGATTCAGTTTTCAATAGATTGGGATATTTTGAAGTTATAATTTAATCAATAATATTGGTAAAAACAACAATATTAATCGATTTATATATAACGATCTATTTAAAGGGGCTGCGAAGTTAATAAACTACCAGCGGAATACCCTTCTTTATTGATTATTTTTTTAATGTTTTAACGTATTTTACCAAGAGATGACTTCAATTGTTAAACAAGTGTCGATTATGGCAGATTTGATGTTAAAGTTTACCTTTGCAGTACATGAGCGCAACTATTTTACAAACAGCACTGGCTACAATTGAAACAGAAGTGAATGCCATACAAGGTTTGGCGTCATTTATTAATGAGCCATTCGAAAAAATCATTCAAGAAATTCATCAGTCAACCGGACGATTGGTGATCAGTGGAATTGGTAAGAGTGCCATTGTTGCTCAAAAAATTGTTGCTACGCTAAATTCTACTGGAACACCTGCTCTGTTTATGCATGCAGCGGATGCCATACATGGAGATTTGGGTATGATTACACCCGATGATATTGTTTTAGTGATTAGTAAAAGTGGGGAAAGTCCGGAAATAAAAGTGTTGGTGCCATTGATTAAGAATTTTGGCAATACACTTATTGGGATGGTGGGTAATGCAGAAAGCTTTTTAGCTAAAAATGCCGATTGGGTATTGAATACAACAGTAGCAAAAGAAGCTTGCCCAAATAATCTTGCTCCCACCAGCAGCACTACTGCACAAATGGTTATGGGTGATGTATTGGCGGTATGTTTAATGCAATTAAATGGGTTTAATAACAGAGATTTTGCCCGCTTTCATCCGGGAGGTAATTTAGGAAAGCGGTTGTATATGACGGTAGAGGACATTACTTCCATTAATGAAAAACCAGCAGTTTTATTAGATTCACCCCTTAAAAAAGTTATTGTAGAAATTACTGAAAAACGATTAGGGGTTACTGCGGTAATAAATGAAGCAGGAAATTTACTAGGTATTATTACCGATGGCGATTTAAGAAGAATGTTAGAGAAAACCAATGATATTACTGCTATTTGTGCCAGTGATATTTTAACTCCCAACCCAATTACAATAGATCCGCAAGCACTGGCAGTTGATGCGCTAAATTTATTGAAGGAGCATGATATAAGTCAGCTGGTAGTTACCCAAAGTGGTCAATATGCGGGGATATTGCACTTGCACGACTTGATTAGAGAGGGTATTGTTTAAATATTCCCCCTTTCAATATTAACTTGTAAAATATTCATGTAGTATTGCACCTTTTATAATTTTGAATTAACCTAAATATTAATAATGAATAAACATCATTATGTTGCGATTATGGCTGGTGGGATTGGTAGTAGATTTTGGCCACAAAGTCGCACGGCATATCCTAAACAATTTCTGGATATATTAAATACCGGAAAATCATTAATCAGGTGGACCTATGAGCGTTATACTTCATTTATACCTAATGAAAATATATATATAGTTACTTCAGAAGAATATGTTTCCATAGTAAAAGAGCAATTGCCAGAATTACCTATAGAGAATATAATTGCGGAGCCCAGCAGAAAAAACACAGCGCCTTGTATTGCTTATATATCTTACAAGTTATTACTCAAAGATCCGGAAGCTTCGTTAATTGTGGCGCCTAGTGACCACATGATTTTAGATGCAGAAAACTTTAAAAAAATTACGGCTCAAGCACTGGATTTTGTGCAAAATATTAAGTCATTGGTAACGTTGGGTATAAAACCAACGCATCCTAATACCGGATACGGGTATATTCAACATGAGCCCTTGCAGGTTGCAGACGGTATTTATAAAGTAAAAACATTCACTGAAAAGCCGAATCTTGAACTAGCTAAAACCTTTATTGCCAGTGGCGATTTTTTATGGAATGCCGGCATATTTGTATGGCAAGTGAAGAATGTAATGAAAGCTTTTGAGCTATATCAATCAGAGATGTATGAATTGTTTGAGGCAGAGAAAGCACATTTTAATACCCCTGAAGAAAAAGATGCTATAAAGCGTATTTATCCTTTTTGTACCAATGTTTCGATAGATTTTGCCATTATGGAAAAAGCAGAAAATGTATATGTGATTCCTTCCTCTTTTGGCTGGAGCGATTTAGGTACCTGGAACAGCGCATACGATAATTTAGAAAAAGATTATTTAGGTAATGCGGTTGCCTCTGAAAATGTAATTGTAATTGATGCCACCAAATGTATGGTATCGGCACCCAAAGATAAACTTGTGGTATTGCAGGGTATGGACGATTTTATATTAGTAGACACCGAAGATGTGCTGTTGATATGTAAAAAAGACAAAGAGCAGGCCATTAAAGAATACGTAGCAGAGGTAAAACGCAATAAAGGAGATCAATATTTATAGCTTTTTCTACATAAATTTATTTAAAGCAGGTAGTCTCTTTTTAATTATCCTTACATTTGAAATAATCAACAAGTGAAGGATGCAACAAATTAGAACCGTTATTACCGGAAGTGGTAGTTATATTCCTACCCAAATAAAAACCAATCAAGATTTTGCTACACAGGAATTTTATGCGGAAGATCATGTAAAAATCCCTGCCCCTTCTTCAGAAGTTGTTGAGAAATTTAAAGACATTACCGGTATAGAAGAGCGACGATATGTAACAGATAATTTAACTGCTTCTGATATTGGCATTGCTGCGGCTAAATTAGCCATTTCAGCTGCGGGCATAGATCCTGAAACGCTGGACCAGATTATTGTTGCACATAATTTTGGGAATGTTTTTCCGAATACCATTCAAACAGATGCGGTACCATCTTTAGCCTCTCATATAAAAAATGGATTGGGTATAAAAAATCCGAACTGCATTGCGTATGATGTGCTGTTTGGTTGTCCTGGTTGGATATTGGGTGTTACACAAGCCGATGCATTTATTAAAGCAGGATTAGCTAAAAAATGCTTGGTAATTGGTACAGAAACTTTAAGTAGAGTAATAGACCATTTTGATAGAGACAGTATGATATTTAGTGATGGTGCCGGTGCAACTGTTATAGAAGCAAAAGAAGGTGATGAAAATAGTGCTGGTATTATAGCGCAAAGCATGCAAAGCCATTGTGATGCAGAGTTAAGCTATATCACCATGGGTAAATCATATTTACCTGATGCTAATCCTTCGATTCGTTACATAAAAATGAAGGGACGGAAAGTGTATGAATATGCTATGAAAAATGTGCCGATAGCGATGAAAGCTTGTTTGGAAAAAGCGGGAGTTGATATACATGATGTAAAGAAATTTTTTCTGCATCAGGCAAATGAAAAAATGGATGAAGGATTTATTAAAGCCCTATTTAAATTATACGGTATCAGAGAGATTCCTGCAAACATAATGCCCATGAGCATACACAAACTGGGCAATAGCTCCGTTGCAACCATTCCTACCCTTTATGATATGGTTAAAAGAGGTATGATGGAAGCGCACGAATTAAAGCCGGGAGATATCGTGTTGTTTGCGTCAGTTGGTGCCGGAATGAATATTAATGCAATTTGTTACAGGGTGTAAGGAAAGCACCCATAACAAGTATACTATTGCACTATTAATACCCTCTCACATTTTTGCCTTCTATATAATTTAAGAAGGCTTTGTTAACCACCTTATTACCCCCTGGCGTTGGATAGTTACCGGTAAAATACCAATCGCCGGTATTGGTGGGGCAACTGTCGTGTAAGTCTTCAATCGTTTGGTAAATCACTTCAACCGGCACATCTACTCCAGATGGAGTGATTAGCTGTGCTATTTTATCGGAAATTTCCTGTGTAGTAAATGGTTTATAAACTTGACGAACTACATTTTCTGTATGCAATTCATTGTTTGCTTCTAGTTGTTTGATTTTAAGATGCACGTCGTTTAAAACCTGCTCCATATTTCTATCTTTCAGTAAAGCAATAGCAGCTTTAAATGCAATGAAATCTCCCAGTTTGCTCATGTCTATTCCATAGCAATCGGGATACCTGATTTGAGGTGCAGAGGAAACAACAATAATTTTTTTAGGTTGCAAACGAGACAACATCCTAACAATGCTTTCCTTTAATGTGGTACCTCTTACAATACTATCGTCTATTACTACCAAAGCATCTTCCTTGCGGCGAACGGTGCCATATGTAATATCATAAACGTGTTGCACCATTTCATTTCGGTTACTGTCTTCGGTAATGAAAGTGCGTAACTTAACGTCTTTAATGGCTATTTTTTCCTGGCGTATTTTACGGTTAACCATTTCTTCTAACTTCTCGGGCGTAAAGTTGTTTCCCCAGCTTAAAATTCTTTCGATTTTAATTTTGTTGAGGTATTCTTCCATGCCCTTAACCAATCCATAAAAGGCAACTTCAGCAGTATTGGGTATATAAGAAAAGATGGTATTTTTTAGATCGTATTGAATAGATTCTAACACTGTTTTACTGAGGTGGTGTCCTAATGCAATGCGCTCTCTGTATATTTTTTCATCGCTACCACGGGAGAAGTAAATACGCTCAAAGCTACAAGCTCTGCGCTCCTTAGTCTCTAATATTTTTTCTATCTGATAATTGCCGGCATCATCAACTATTAACGCCATTCCCGGCATAAGTTCCAATACCTCATTTTCACCCACATTAAAGGTGGTTCTGATAGCAGCACGCTCGCTGGCAGCTACAATAACCTCGTCATTAATATAATAATATGCGGGCCGTATTCCATGCGCATCGCGCATTACAAAGCTGTGGCCATTACCCAATAATCCGCCGATAGTAAAACCCCCATCAAATAAAGATGCGGCTTTCTTTAATACCAGTGCAATGTCTGCTTTATTGGGATTCAGGTCGTCTTGCTTATCTAAATAATAGTGAATAACCTCCATCATTGCGGCTAAATCGCTCTGCTTTTGAAAATCACCGGGTTGCATGTTTATTTTTTCGAACAACTCGTCGGTGTTTACCAAATTAAAGTTACCGGCAAGTGCAAGGTTTTTACCCGGTATTAAATTTCGTTTGATGAAAGGGTGGCAAAATTCTACATTGTTTTTGCCCTGTGTACCATATCGCAAATGACCCAGTAATAATTCGCCCATAAAA
>JBIIAP010000181.1:0-5709 GCA_044239855.1 Sediminibacterium sp.
GATATTGTTTTGAATTTTAGTGTCTTTGTTATAAATGCCTAAAACCTGGTTCATTTGACTTACAGTGGTCATTTCATTTTTAGCAGTATTTGAAACGAGCAGATCTAATAAACTCTTTTCAACTTCTGTTAAGTTTTCTCTGAATGAATTAGGATTGGCAATATTAATTTCGTTGACTACTTTAGAGCCATTGTTCATATGCGAACTCATCAACATCTCAACTCTTTTCTGAAGACGCTTAATTTTACTCGCAGCCAAAACTATAATTAATAAAACGATTAAACCCGATCCAATTGAAATGAATAAAGGTGGATTAGTGTATAGTTTTTGTATATTATTTATATCAGTAAAAAGAATATGATCTGTTTTAATAAAGTCATTAGAGGTAAAAGAAATACTATCTATTAAACCACTTTCGGGGTAATAAAAATACAAGTTGTTGTTTAAGAAGTAGGTTAATAGAGTTTTGTGGGTAAAGAGTTTAGCATTAATTTCATCAACTTTATTTTGATTGATTTTTTGAAAAATATTTTTATTGAAGTCTAGCAGGTTAATTTCTAAGTCGTATCGAAGGATCATGCCAAACGGAGTGTGAAATAATACAGGAAAAAAATAAATGTGTTCTGGCCTAATAATGCTTTTATTCATTAGTTTGGGCGTTTCCCACCAGGTTTTACTTTTTAAATCGAGACACTGAACGTAGTAGGTTTCATCTTTAGCATACGACAAATCTTCAATGCGTTCCGGTTTTTGGTAAATGCAGTATATTTTTTCATTAGCAATATCATAATAGGGTTTAGCAAATCGAGATATCATGATCGGAACGGTGATATTAGTGGGTAACACATTCCAAACGCCGGTGTTTTCCTGAAAAAATCGAAGGGCTCCGTTGTAATTCCAAAAACCATATCCGCCTAAACTGAATATGGTGTCGTGATATACAAAGTTGAAGGCGCCGAAATTGTATCCATCAAAGTTGGTACTGTCAATTCTTTTAAACTTATCTTCTCCTAATATTTTATAGACTTTTCCGCTGCCTTCAATTTTAAAATGAAAATTGTTTTTATACCATACATAATTATGAAATTCATTTAAATCTTTAATATCGTTTGTTTTTTTAACCATCCGATTGAAATGTTCGGTAGTAGAAAACAAACCATTAAACTGTTGGTTTTGTAAATGCAGATTGAGTGCTTCAATCCCTTTTTGTGCGCCTGCTGTTATAGGTGTAAATACGCCGCATAACCATAAGCCTGACAAAAGTAGCAAAGTGATCCCCCTCATTTTTATACTATAACTAGTCATTTAAATGTAAACAGTTTTGGTAGGTATAATGGGCAATTTCATAAAGTCTGCTAAAGCACTTCATGAAGCTGCCAATTTTAATCATAAAGCCCTCGTATCAACCAGTTAACATTAAAAAAATAATAACTATTAGTCACCATTATTTCTTTGCATACCGGTTAAAAGCGCATGGCTAATTGAATAAAATATTTTGGCCAAAACTAACACGGTAGTAGAAGAATACCATGAATGCATCATATAAATAATATAATATATTAATATATAAAAGATAGATATTAAGCAGGTTAAATTAAGTATTATCTTTTTGATATTCTATTTTAATATCCATGATTGGTAGGGGGTAAAAATGGAGTGAGGAAAGTAATTTACTTCACCAAATCCAACTAATATGCCTAGAGAACAGCATGCTTTTACTTCTGGAAGATGGAGGGGGAGTATTAAAGATGAACATGTACTAAAAAATTGGTTCATCAGTAAAAATGACCAAAATGAAGTATTGAGTTTTGGCTATATGCCGGATAAAGATGTTGAAAGTATTTTTTTAGGAACATTTCCTATCTGGCAAATTGTATCGGGTCCAATCGGTGGGTTAGATCTAGAGTTTTTTTATGGAAGTGTAGTCAATGATTTTTGGAATTGTTTAGGAAATATATCTAATAGTACTGTTACAACTGTAGCCGAAAGAATTAAAATATTAAATAACTATAAAATTGGGTTAACAGATATTTTGGAAACTGTTTTGCGATCACCAAATGATTGTAGTTCAGATAGTTGTTTAACAGCAATACGTTATAATGACATTTTAAATTTAAAAGCCAATTTTCCTGCATTAAAAAACATTTTTATTACATCAGGCGGAAGAGGCCCGGTTGCTAATTTAAATGGGAACAATAAAAGTGTAGCAATCTGGTTTAAAGATGCTGTAAAAAATCACATAACTACCGGATTTAATCAAACCGGATTTGTAAAAAACATAACAGTAAATAAAATTCCATTCAACTTAATTTATTTGTATAGTCCGGGTAATTCAGCCAATGTAGCAATACAAGGGGTATTAAATGCAAACAACAATTTTAATATACCTGGTTTAAAAATAGGAGAACTTAGAAGATTGCAATGGTGCTATTTTTTGAACAAATACCATAAGAAGTTTGATGGTGAATGTGATGTTACTAAGTATGGGCATTTAGTGGAGTATTTTGAAAGTAATTAAAATAGTTATGGATTACTATATTCTTTAAAACCAATAATGATTAACTGTATGAAAGTAGAAATTTTTCAATGCTTGAAAGTTGAGCTAAGTAAATCAACGAGTAAGCTAAGACCAACAATTCTTCAAGCAATAATAAATTTATATGAAAGTGGTAAGGTTGAATTTACTGCAAGAGTTGTAACAGAAGAGTGTTTAAAAGTAAAATCTTTTCCAAGAGATGGCAGGTTACCAGCAATATGTGCCGGCATGCGAAAGGCAATAGAATGCGGGGGCAAAATAATTGGTGAGGATAGAGATTTTATGGAGTTTACTATTAGGGTTGATAAATAAAATTATTAGTAATTAGTAAATCAATTTTAAAAAGGTTTAGGAAATGGAGACCCGGAGCCATTATAATCAATGGGGAATAACATGAAAAGCTTTATGAATAATAAAAATTAAAAACATAAAAATGGAAAATATTTTATCGCAATTCAATGCAGACAACCTTGATATTAAACTGACAAGTGAAAAATTATTTATTAATACAGCCGCATCTAGTGAAGCATTTGCTCTTCGTTCAGTAAATGGAATTGGAGTCGTTGATCTTATTGATGATTACAATAAATCATTGACTGTATGGAAAAAGAAATCTTTTTTTCCATATTGGTTATTTATTTTAGGGGGTATATTTTTGATGGGATCTTTTACAGGAAAACCCGAAGATTTAATAATTGGGCTAATGGTTGGACTTGCTGCTATAGTTGGTGGGTATTTTCTTTTGAATAAAAGCAAAAAAGAGAAACCAAATTTAATGTCAGCAGTACGTATTATGATGAGCGGGGGAAACAGAGATTTTCAGTTTGATAAAACCGGTATAACAAGTGGAAATGTTGCAGAATTGGTAGCAAAAGTAGAAACAACATTAACCGCATACCATAAAAATAACGACTAGTGGGATTTTGGGACACATTTGTAAAAGTATGGCAAGTTAGAGCATCTGTAAGAATTCAAGAATCTCTTGAAGAGTCATATCGAGTTACTAAAGAAAATGCAGAAACACAAGCCAATATTCCAAAAATTATTGATGAACTCAATAAAAAAAATGAATCTTGGAATGAAAAAATAAACCATCACCGAAAGAAAATTGATAAATAAAAAACATACAAATAATGAAACACAGGTTCAAATTAATTAAACTCAGTTTTGCATTGATGGTTGTATTTTTTCAAATAACATCATGCTCAAAAAAGAATACATCTCCTATAACTTCATCAACAACGCCATCTGCACCACCACTTATCGCAAATGTTGTCCTCGACTCAATTACTATTGCTAATAAAGTTGATACTTTAGTTATTTCAAAACAATACAAATTTGTTATAGTTGGATTTTATTCTAATAAAACATCAAAAGATCTATCTGATAGTATAAGTCTTACAATTGATAATACAAATGCTACTCTTTTAAACAAAAATATTATAGGCGCTAAATCGGGGTTACTAACTGCAACAATTTCTTATTTGAATTTTACACTTAAAAAGAATCTATATATTCATAATATAGAAGAAGCAGATATTGATACTTTTTTAGGAACTCCAGCTTCAAATGCAAGTCTCATAGTCCCAATAGTAATCATTAATTACTTACCAACCATAGATGGAATTAATCAAGATATGAATAAAGCACCTGATGACTATTGGGTGTTAAAAAACTCAACTCTGGCTGAATCAAAAAAAAGAATACTAGGTCAGCAAAAAATAACTAAATACGGAATTGAAGAAGGCACTCGATTTCGACAGTTTAATAATATACAAAAAGTTGACCCTTATGTTGGTATTAAAGTCATTAAATATTTCAATGTATATGAAATAAATTTGATCAATTGGATTAAAGGCTTCAAAACACTTGATTATGATAGTTTATTTAAAAAACTTAATATGGCAGACTTAGTCAATAATGCCGGTGTAAAAGAAATTTGGATTACATGTTTTAATAAAGATGCATATCCTTCCATTTTAAATAGCCAATATAATGATCCAAATACTTTTTATGGGTTACCAGAATCAAACATGTCTAGCCCCACTTCATCTGGTGATATTTCAAATAGTATAAAAATACCTAACGATTTACCAATTTATTCAAAAACGTACGTTGTATATGGTAATTCGGCTTTTAGAGGTGCGGAAACTAATATCCACAATAGAGGCCATCAGATAGAATGTCAGCTTAATTATATAGAGGATAATACTATGGCCCCTAAGGTAAATAATGCTTTATACGCAAACTTGTTTGAAGGAATAAATCCAAGCTTAGGCAATAAGCCATTAAACAGAGTAGGAATGACTCACTTCCCACCAAATACTACAATAGACTATGACTATAATAATTTAACACTTGTTGATAGCGATATTAAGTCATGGGTGCCAAGTGGTGGCAAATATGATAAAGTAAATAGTTTACTATGGACAAGTATTAAATATGATTATAATTTAGTAAATCAATATACAATGGGTGGCCTAAATACGGTCGATGATTATAGTAAAGATCCTCAATACAAATGGTTAGTATTTTGGTTTCAATCTATACCAAGTAAAAACAATAATATTCCATTTGGAAATACCACCTTGAGTAATTGGTGGGATTTATTTTATAATTGGGATGATGCAATAAAGAATAAAAAGAGTTTACATAATTAATTAAACTAACAAATAATTTCAATGCCCAATAAAAAATATTATATCGAATACTACAGTAATGGAGCAATCACAAGAGAACGAATTCGAAAATGGGCAGATATGCACAGAAAAATATTCCCAGAATATGGGTTTACAAATTCACAGTCAGACTTTCCAATTACTCATTTTATCGCTCGAAGATTGAAACAGAAATATGACTTTATTGAAATAGTATACAACGATGAAGTTATTTTAAAAAGCACAAACGATAATTTTCACTAAACCACATTAACTAATTCATATGAACAGAATTGAGTTTGAAAATAGGATTGAAAAATTATTCGACCAAGCATGACAAAATGGACTTAATTATAAAACTATAATTGCAGGGGACTTACATGAAAAAGTTGGTTGCTATCCCAGTCCAAATAATAGAATGCCAACCTGTTGTGATGTAATGAAGAAAAAAATGAAAGCAGGAGACGTAATTGTAGAATCACCCCCTAGTGGTTATGGTGCTTCTTTAAAAATAAA
>JBIIAP010000182.1:0-5694 GCA_044239855.1 Sediminibacterium sp.
TTACTATTTCTGTTAAAGACAGTTTAAATACGATTGCCCCTCCTGTTCAAAATTTAGATGCCAATAAATGGTATTTAATTGCTAACCCTTATGCTGCACCCATCAGTCTATCCACTGTATTAACATCAAGTACATTAACAGGCGCAGAAATAGCCTGGTATGATGCAAAAATAAATTCTACCGATGTTAAAGTGAAAGCCGGTGGTTTTAAAACCGGAACAGCCAGCGGTACGCAGGGCAGTGCTACAGACATTGTAATTCCTTCTATGGAAGCATTTTTCATACGATTAAATTCAGCAGGGTCTTTAAGTATTCCTACTGCTGCTATTTATATTGGTGCAACAAATAATGGCAACACCAACGGCAGCAAGCCTGCAGATCCGGGTTTTGATCCGGATATTTGTTCCATCAGCGCCCCTGCTGTGGTTATTAGCGCACCTACTGCAGTATGTGAACCTGCAACTATTGACTTAACTGCAAATGCAGTAGTTGTTAGTTCAACCAATGTTACCAATTATACTTATTTTACAGATGCAGCAGCAACTGCTGCTGTTACCAACCCAAGTGCTATTAACACTTCAGGTACTTATTATATAAAAGGAACCAATGATTATGGTTGTACCCCATCTATTCAGCCGGTTACTTTAACTATTCATCCTAAGCCTGTACTAACAGGTATCGATGTACCTCTATTACTTAGAGCCAGTAAATCTGTTGACCTTACTTTAACACAACCTACCACTACAGGTGGCACTTGGAGCAGCAGCGACAATACTATTGCAGTTGTAAATAGCAGAACCGGCAAAACAGATGGTATTTTAACCGGAGTATTTACCGCAAGCTATTCAGTTACTGATGTTAATGGTTGCGCTAACACTGTAACACAAAATATAACCGTTGAAGATGCCAATAAACCGGTTGTAATTGCCAATAGCAGTTTAACATTGTGTGAAGGAGATAGTGTAGAATTTACTTCAACTGAATTGAGCGGTAATCAATGGTATTTAAACGGCAACCCAATTTCGGGTGAAACAGGAGTTAAATATACAGCCAAAAAAACCGGCGATTATACAGTATTGGTAAATTTTGGCACTGTTTCAAAATATAGTGATGCAAAAACTGTAGTAGTAAATCCAATCCCTGCAAAACCAACGCTAACAGATGCAAGTTTTTGTGTGGGTACTTTAAGAAATTTGGCTTCGCCAACAGGCACCAATTCACTTAATTGGTATGATGCGATAAGTGGAAGTAATGCATTAATGAACGCTCCTGTTTCTACAAACCTTACTGCAGGATCTTATAGCTATTATATTTCTCAATTAACAACTGATGGTTGTGAATCTGAAAGAGCCAAACTGGTTGTAACGGTAAATACAATTCCTTCAAAACCAACTATAAGTGATGTAACATATTGTACCGGTAATACCGCAACTGCACTTAGCGCTACTGTGTTATCCGGAAATACTGCTTATTGGTATACTGCTGCAACCGGTGGTACATCCGCTGCTAGTAGCCCCATACCTAGCACTACCAGTGCCGGTACCACCAATTATTATGTAAGTCAAATCAATACAGCACAATGCGAAAGTGAGCGAGCAAATGTGAAGGTTATTGTAAACACCACACCAGCAGCCCCTGTTGTAAGTAACATCAGCTATTGTCTCAATGCTACATCTAATAATTTAACAGCAACACTGTCAGCAGGCAATACGGCCAAATGGTATACAACTGCATCTGGCGCCACAGCATTAACTGCTACCCCAAAACCAACTACCAACGCAGCTGGTACAACAGATTACTTTGTTAGTCAAGTGAGCAGTGTGGGCTGTGAAGGAGCGAGAGCCAAATTAACTGTAACCATTAATGCTACACTTCCACCTACTGTATCTAATGTGGTTTATTGTAATAATGATAAGGCCTCCCTACTTACCGCTTCTGCCGCTGCAAATAGTACCCTCAAATGGTATACCCTGGCTACTGGAGGTACTGCTTTAGCAACTGCACCAACCCCATTAACTACAGCAATTGGCAATATAGATTATTACGTAAGCCAGGTAAACAGTGTTACCACCTGCGAAGGACCAAGAGCTAAAATTACGGTAACCACCTATCCTATCCCGGTTTCACCAACTATAAAGCGAGATTGGGATGGCACATTGTTGTCTAGCATTGCAACAGGTAATCAATGGTTTTTTAATGGCAATACAATTAATAATGCAGTTAGAGATCGGTTAACACCTGACTCTACAGGCAAATACGGAGTTAAACTAATCGAGAATGGATGCATAAGTCCAATGAGTACAGAATATGCTTATATTTTAACTACTACATCAGACAGAGAAAGACTAATACAAATCTATCCTAAGCCCAATCCATTCACTGATTACATTAATTTAAACTTACCAGTACCCGGTATACAATCTGTAAATGTTACTGTTTATAACTTTTCTACCGGCCAAAAAATAGATGTGATTAGAGGACTTGAACCTACCGGAAAAGTTTCTTTAAAACATCTACTACCTGGAGTTTATATAATTGAAGTTTCGTCCGAAGATGGAAGAATAAGAGAAAAATTCAAAATGGTTAAAATATAATTTATACCCTGAAAATAATAAGCTATGTATTTATTTAAAAATATACTAAAGTTATCGTTAACAGCTTCTTTGTTGTTGAACGGTTACTTAAATGCACAAACGAGTGCTACTAAAATTCAAAGTACTTCTGTACCATTTTTATTAATAACACCAGATACAAGATCAGGGGGATTGGCCAATTTGCATATTGGCATAAGCCCCGAAACAAATGATGTTTTTGGAAACAATGCTAAACTGCCTTTACTTTCAGAAAAGCAAAATTTAACACTGAACTATACGCCTTGGTTATCAGATATAGGATTGAGTGATGTTTACTTAATCACTGCCGGTTATTATAAAAAAATAAATGAAAAAAGTTGTTTCAGTAGTTCATTGAAATATTTCAGTGTTGGTGATATGGTAATTAGTGATCAAAACGGAAATATTTTACCTAGCTCAAAACCTTATGAGTATAGTTTGGATCTTGGTTACAGCTTACTATTATCAGATCATTTAAGTATAGGAGCCAAATTAAGGTATGTATATTCCAAATTAATAAATGGTTCGTCTATCAATTCAGGTATCAATTATTTCGCTGGTAAAACAATGGCTGGCGACATAAGTATATTTTATAAACAAAAGAAAAATCTAGAAGGCTTCCATGCTGGATTAGTTCTTTCAAATTTAGGAGGAAGAATTAGTTATTCTGATCAACCTAACAACAAATATTTAATGCCTGCAAATTTGGGAATTGGAATTGGCTATTTAAAAAGATTAGATGAGGATAATTCCGTTGAGTTTGGCATCGATGCAAATAAGTTATTGGTCCCTGACTTTCCAACTTCTAATCAAAATGGAGAACAAGATGACTATTTTAGTCAGTCTATTGTAAGTAGTTGGTTTAATTCTTTTAAGTCTTCTCAAGGCAATAGCACTATGGAATCTTTTAGAATTTCCGGTGGGATAGAATATAATTACAATGATAGATTTTATTTAAGAAGTGGTTATCAATATGGAAATGAAGCTAGAGGGAATGGTCAATATGCAACTTTTGGAGCAAGCTATAAAGTTCAAAAAATTAAATTTAATTTTTCCTACTTAGTGCCTTCGGGTACCGGTATCTCAAAAAATCCATTATCAAATACCATGCGATTTGGAACTAGTTTTAGTTTTTAATTATAGAAGTACAATAAAAAGGCGGCAGATTTGCCGCCTTTTTATTTAGTTTATTGCCTCGCCCAAAAATAAGTTGATACAAAAGTTGACTTATTATAAGGTGCTATTGATGGTTATTTTAGTTCCTTTTTTTAGACCACCCTCTATACTAATTGTTCCATTAATATTTTTAACCCTTGCATTTATATTCATTAATCCAATGCCATTTATTTTACTAGAAACATCAAACCCAATTCCATTGTCTTCAAATAATAAGTTGATTTGCTGCTGCACCAAACTTAGCTGTATATTTATTTGAGTAGCATTCGCATGCTTTAACACATTACTTATTAACTCCTGTAGTATTCTAAAAATATGGAGTCGAATTTCATAAGTAACCAGCTCTTCATTAAAATTGATGTGGTTAAAAGATACTTGCAATGCATGCACCGAACTGAGATCCGTTATTAAATCATTTAACGAATGTACTAAAGAAAATTCAGTATTTTTTTCAGCAATTAAGTGATGGGAGATTTTCCTTATTTCATTTATCGACTGAGTAATTAACTGAACAGATTGTTTTAATAAGTCCTCTTTTTCCTGCGGCTTTTTTTCAGCTGCGGCAATATACATAATAGCCAATGCCAGCTGTTGATTTACATGGTCGTGCAGTTCCCGGGCAATAATGTTTCGCTCTTTATACAGCGCTATTTCAATAGCATCTGCAATAATTTGTTCAATTATAGGCTGCTCGTTACTTTCTTGTATCTCATGTGCCATGTATTCAATTGATGCAAAGGCAAAACAATGACTGTTTTACTGAAATTAATTATATATCCTTTCGATTACTTCATTAAACTTCTCCATTACCACCTTTCTTTTTAAACTCATTTTTGGAGTCATTTCACCAGTATCTACCGTCCATTCCCTTGGTAATAGTTCAAATTTTTTAATCTGCTCTACATGATTAAAAAACTTATTAAAGCTTTCCACTAACTCTCGGTATAATTCTAATACTTTAGGATGATTGATTACATCTTCATTGGTTGTAAAAGGTATTCCTTTTTCGCGCATCCATTCTTGTAATACCGGAAAAGATGGGACAATGAGGGCGCCAACAAATTTTTTCTCCGCACCTACTACCATAACCTGCTCTACAAATGGACTTTCCTTTAATTTATTTTCAATTGGTTGAGGAGCTACATATTTACCGCCACTTGTTTTGAACAATTCTTTTTTACGATCTGTAATTTTCAGGAAGTTTCCTTCATCCCAAACGCCAATATCGCCGGTTAGTAACCAGCCATCTACTATTGTTTCGGCAGTTAAATCCGGACGTTTATAGTACCCTTTCATTACACAAGGACCGGCTACTAAAATTTCACCATCTTCGGCTAGTTTAACTTCAATGCCTTTAATGGGTGGACCAACCGTTCCAAACTTAGTACCACCTGGTGTTTGTCGGTTTACCGTTATCACCGGGCTGTTTTCTGTAGGGCCATATCCTTCATAAACCGGTATGCCGGCGGCATTAAAAATGCGCATTAATTTAAGCTGACAAGCTGCGCCGCCTGTAATCACAAAATTCACCTTTCCACCTAATGCTTCTCTCCACTTACTAAAAATAAGTTTATTGGCTATGGCTAATTGCAAATTATACCACGCACCACCACTCACTCTATTGTCGTATTTTTCAGCTAATCCAACTGCCCAAAAGAATAGTTTTCTTTTAGTGCCGGTAAGCGCACTTCCTTTAGCCATTATTTTCTCAAACACTTTTTCCAATAAGCGAGGGACTGTACTAAACCCTTCCGGCTTAATTTCACGTAAATTATCGGCAATGGTTTCTAGGGTTTCGGCATAATAAATTCTTATTCCGCTGAATAAATAGATGTAAGAAACTGTTTTTTCGAATATATGATTCAGGGGAAGAAAGCTCAATATTTTGGTGTCTGGAGCATCATGA
>JBIIAP010000183.1:0-5691 GCA_044239855.1 Sediminibacterium sp.
TAAACACCTAAGACCCGGTGATATTTATACGCATACTTATGCAGCATTGGGTGGTGCGCGTGAAGAAATAGTAGATGCAAATAGCACATTAAAACCTTTTGTATTAGCGGCACAAAAAAGAGGAATTATATTTGATGTAGGCTATGGTGGTGCTAGTTTTAATTATAGCCAAGCTATACCTGCACTCAAAGCAGGCTTGTATCCGAATACCATCAGTACCGATTTACATACCGGAAGTATGAACAGTTCTATGAAAGATCAGCTGAGTGTTATGTCTAAATTTGTGAATATGGGAATGTCGCTAACAGATGTAATAAAGGCAAGTACCTGGAAGTCTGCACAGGTAATTAACCGCACCAGTTTAGGTAATTTATCAGAAGGAGCGGAGGCTGATATTGCGCTATTAAATATTAGAAAAGGAAACTTTGGCTTTTATGATAAAACAGGGTATAAACTAAAAGGCAATGAAAAATTTGAATGCGAGTTAACAATAAAAGGGGGCAAAATCGTGTATGATTTAAACGGTCTTGCCAACCCCATTTATGTTAAATAGCCTTATTTTTTTGCGGCGGCAGCGGCCTCTTTTTTCAGCTGCATTTCTTTTTCTTTCATTCTGCGTATTCTTAATCTATACCGAACAGTAATTACATCTGTTTTGGTGATGGTGTCTGCATGATTACCAAAATTATTGCGGACATAGGTTAGCATACTTGCAATATCACGATCTGGTAGTTGAGAGAACTTAGGCATCACTCCATTAAAAGGTTGACCATTAATTTTAATAGGGCCTTCTAATCCGCGCAGTATTACAGAAATTAAAGTGTCTTTATTGCCATTCACCCAATCAGTCCCTGCTATAGAAGGAAATCTTATGCCATCGCCCTGACCATTTTGTTGATGACAGGCCCGGCAATTTAACTGATACAGTTTTTCACCGCCTAATACTTCTTTGCTGTGTTCTAAGTTGTCTAAAACAATATCCGGATTTTTTATGTAAGTTCTGTTTTCTCGGGCTTTCATGTTTGCCAGATCTTTATCAGAAAACTTTTCTTTGTTGCCTTTAAATTGAACTTTCCAGATCTTCCCTTTTTTAGAATCAGAAATATACAGTGATCCATCGGGACCTTGGGCTAATCCCATCGGACGATGTTTGGTATCACTGGTATTTACCAATGTATCAGTACCGGTAAAACCATCTGCAAAAACCTCCCATTTTTGAGGCTTTCCATTTACGAATGGAATGAATGCAACAATGTAACCACCCTGCGGATAAGGCGCGCGGATGGTAGAACCATGAAAAGCTACAAAAGCACCGTTCTTGTATCGTGCAGGAAACTGATCACCGGTGTAAAATAGTAAATCATTGGGTGCAAAATGTCCGGGAAATCCAACAATAGGCGTTTCAATGTTGGGATCAGTATTTTCAATTTCACCATTACCACCGTACTCCGGGTTTAACATTACTTTTCCTTTCAGCTGATCAAAGTAATAATAGGGCCAGCCCGCATTTGCGCCGGGTTTTAATTTATAAAAAGCTTCGGAAGGCAGTACAGCACTTTGCCATTCATTATAAAACTGCGGCCACACATTTGCAAATCCGTCTCTACCATGTGCTACACAATATAGGGTACTGTCTTGTGTATTCCAGGTCATGGCTACTAAACTTCTTAATCCGGTGGCAACTCTTACACCATCCTTTGTTCTAAATTGATTTAATTTGTTTTCATCAAACATCCAAACGCCTGCATTAGAATCTAAAATAGGGCAGGGCTGCATACCGGGAGAGCTGGGTACTCTGTTTTCTTCCTGACAGGCATCAGAAGGCGCACCAAAAGGAACAAAAATATGTCCCTTACCATCAAACGCTAGAGGCTTACCATCGTGTTCTCTGGGTTTACCACTATCAATCACAATAAATTCTGCAGTGCTGGAAGGCACCATTTCCTCTGCACGTAATTTATAACGATAAACAAGCATTTCCGAACTGGTATATAAGTATCCATTGTGTATACGCATACCGGTTGCATAAGCACCTTCATAAGCAATAGGGCCAAAATTTTTGATGATATCCGCGCGTCCATCATGATCTACATCTCTTAAAACATAATTCATCCCGCCATCAATGGGTTTATTGGCTTTTACATAAACATCTCCGTTGTCATTAACCGCAATATGCCTTGCTCTGCCGGGTAAACTATCTACCACTACTACCGCCTCAAAACCATCGGGTAAAATCAATCCCCCATTTTTTTTTTTGAAGCAACCGGTGCAGCAAGTAATAATTAAACAAATTGAAAGCAGATAATGCTGATGTGTTTTTAATAGCGACATGATTCTATAGAATTAAATACTACTGATAAAAAACTAGCTTTTTATAACCTTAGTTTTGGTTCTTTAAATATACTATTATTTAAGAAAAGAGATTTGATCAAACCAATTAATTGTACATTAATTTACACATAAAGGCGTACGCTTAACTGATGGATGCATTGTTTTTAAGCACTTCCACCACTTTTTCCATTTCAGCAACGGTACCAATACTAATTCTTAGCCAGGTACTGTTTTGTTCAAAAGATCTTGCTCCAATAATATTGTGCTTTAACAATAAGGCAGGGATATCTTTTTTATAGCTGGCCGTATCAAAATACACAAAGCTGGTGAAAGATTGGATGTGGTTAATGTGTAACTCATGAAAACCCTTATATAAAACAGCTTTGGCTTTTATATTTTCTTTTTTACAAAAATCAACAAACGCAGTATCACTCATTGCAGCTAAAGCTCCTCTCATCGAAACAGCAGAAGGACCGGCATTGGCCCATGCCTGAAATTCATTGAGTTGTTTAATGGTGTCGGGGTGCGCTAAAACATATCCCACTCTTGCACCAGCCATGCCAAAGGTTTTAGAAAATGTTTTGGCAATTACTAAGTTAGGATATTGATCTACTAATTTAGACATAGAGGGCGTATCGTAATAATCGGTGTAGGCTTCGTCTAATAAAACGATGGTAGTTGCAGCTACTTTTTTAATGAAATTTTCTAAGTCGGCAGTAGGGCTTACCGTTCCGGTAGGATTATTAGGATTACATAGGTACACCATTTTAGTTTGATCGTCCATGGCTTTAACAAGGCCCTCTAAATCATTGTGTTTAGAAGAGGTGAGTGGCACTAATTTGGTGGGTAGACCCATTCTTCTTGCAGCCGGCATCCATAATTTAAAAGTAGGTTCAGAAGCCACTACATTTCCTTTTTTATAGGCTGCCCATAAAGAAACAACGCCTAACAATTCAGAAGATCCTGCACCTAATGCAATATGTTCTTTAGTATGGCCGGTTAATTTGGCAATTTCAGTTCTTAGTAATCCGTTCATATCCCACTGATAACGGTTGGAGATACTTACAGCATCTATCATAGCTTGTTTAGCCAGGGGAGAGGGGCCGTGTGGATTTTCATTAGACCCCAAACGAATCATATTGTTCTCTAAGAAGAAAGGGTTGGCATGATTTAAGGTAGCGTTTGCAGCAGTGTGATTGGCAAATAAGTCGCGTGAATAACAAAATGCAGCGATAGCAAATCCGGATTGTTTTAAGAGTTGACGGCGTTCCATTTTTATAGGTTTAGTGGTTGTTTGAAGATATAGAATATTTCATTTAAAAAGTAAATAAGGTGAGGGAGGAAAAAAAGGTAAATAGAAGAAGTACAGAAGTAGAAAATTTAATTCCCCAGACTACATTAGACGCTATACCCCGATTCAGCTTACCTGCTGCATAACATTCGCTTTACACAATTAGTTGGACTTTATGTTATCGGTATTCCGGGTTTTTATTATTTGGGTTAACGATAAAACGATTAAAAGTAAATCGTAGTTGATGTTCTTAAGAATAAGCGGGGTTTTATGAAGTGGTTTGTTTAGGAAGTGAAAAATCCCTTTATTTGTATGAAGATTTTATGTGATCATAATTTCTTGAAAAAATCCTGATTCGAGTGAGTTGAGTTTTAAATGGAATAGTTTAAACAGCAACTTATTTAAAATATGAATAGCCACTTTTGTGGCTTTTTTTATTGTAAGTAGATGAGGGAGGAAGTGGCGAATAGGGGATTGAGGTAATATGAAAATATTGCAAAAATTAATATTCCAAAACTATAAAGATATTTCAACATGAAATAGCCATAAGCAAGGTTTGCATACCAACCGAAATGAATATAAGGCTATATCATGTGGCCAATAAAAAACAATAATTAAATACCCATGAAATTAAGTATACAACATATAGAAAATAAAATATACACAGTTCGGGGGTTACAGGTTATGTTAGATGCTGATTTAGCAAAGCTGTATCATGTAGAAACTAAAGTTTTAAACCAGGCTGTTAAAAGAAACAAAGAGCGTTTTCCAGATTCTTTTCGATTTCAATTAACCGAAGAAGAAATAGCGCATGTGCAGATAGAACGCTCAAAGACCGACGATAATAGTACCAATTCAAGGTCACAGATTGTGACCTTGAAAAAAGGACGCGGACATAATATTAAATACCACCCCTATGCCTTTACGGAGCAAGGGGTTGCTATGCTTTCTGCGGTATTGCGGAGCGAAGTGGCCGTAATGGTTAGTATTCAAATCATGCAGGCGTTTGTAAAAATGCGTCAATTTTTGCTTCATAATGCCTCTGTTTTTCAACGTCTTGATCAAATGGAATGGAAGCAACTAAAAACGGACGAAAAAATAGAACAGATTTTTAAAGCGTTGGAAGCAGGCCAGCCTCAACCTTCACAAGGAATTTTCTTTGATGGACAAATCTTTGATGCATATGTGTTTGTGGCAGACCTAATTTAAAAAGCAAATCTATCCACTGATTATCCTCCACCCCTCCCCTAAAACCTCATCCCTAATGAAACAAAAAATGTTCGTCCATCACCGGGCATTGCTCCCGGGCCCGGGTATCCTCCGGCTCGTCTGGTGAAATACCTTGCATCCCATAAATTATTGATGCCGGCCTTTAAATTTAAATTTTTAGAAAATTTATACGAAGCTGTTATATCAGTAATCGCATAAGCAGGAATGTATCCGGTAGTGGCATTGTCTGAAACTGTAGCGGTATTATTGGCATCACTATACGTACCACTAACATAACTTAATTGGGTGGTAAACAGCAATGATTGATAGCCGGCACTAATACCTCCTCTAAAAATATGTTGGGGGGCATTCTCCACTTTTTTGCCTTTTGTATGGGCGTCTTGATGATTGCCACTGTATTGGGCATCCGTATAAGCATACGAACTGAATACAATTACATCTGCCTTTGTACTTTTGGTAAAAGCCCTTACCGGATTAAATTCAATATAAGTTTCTATTCCTTTACTGGTGCTTGCGCCAACATTGGTAATTAGTCTGTAGTTAGTACCGGTAGGAGAGATGGTGCCTACCCGATTGTTGTATTGCAAATAAAAACCACTCACATCAAATTGCAGATAGTTGTTTACTTTACCTCTATAGCCAATATCTACATTATAGCCCCTTCCATCTTTTAAATCCGGATCAATTACATCGGTTGTGGGCGGTGCCTGAAGATTAGCAAATTGAATGGGTCGGTATGCCTGAGATATATTGGCGTACAGCTCTGTTTGAGGTGTTAAATGGAATTCAGTTCCAATACCTCCTAATAAGAAACTTCTACTTCTGGTGATATCTTGCAG